>CAJONT010000355.1 GCA_905235975.1 uncultured Prevotella sp. | reverse complement strand
GGTGTAGATGTGAATATTACGTTCTAAGGGGGGCACCAACAGAAACGGCTCAGCCATAACTTGATTTTCAGGTATGGCTGAAAATCTTCATACCTTCTATGTTTATTGTCGATGCAATTATACTAACCTTCTCTTAATAATGGCACGAAAACTTACTTTTTCTCGTTTTTTAAGCATGAAAAAGTCAGTTTTCGTGCCATTTTTAGTAAGAAACAGAATTCTGCGTAGGACGGAAGCGGAACAGCAGATAGGACATGATTAGGGTAAGACCTTTGCAACTTGGTGTTTTCCCTCTCGATCACGCGGATTTGGTTCTCTCCAAAATTCTCAATGGTCAAAGTCCGATTGGGCGGATAGGAAATATGCATTTGCTGTCCTTTCTCCAGATAGCATGCCAGATACTCATCGCGATCGTCGAAAGCCGAATTACTGCTGTTCTCGTCCATCAGCTGCAGGTCATCCCAATTGGCATATCCCAGATAGTGGGCCACAACGTCGAGTGTGGAGGTGCGTGGTGTTCGCTCGTCAGTGATGAAACCCAGCAGCCGCTTCATGGTGTTGACGACGATGTGCTCGCCCGTAACCGACTCCACATCAAGTGCCAACAGTTCACAATCGCGCGACAGACGAATCTCATTGCCCGATTTCTCTCTGAGCAGTTCAGTGATGTATGGTGAAAGTTTCATGTTCAATAACAAGAAAAAAAACAGTAAGCCGGGACAAAACTCCCGGCTTACTGCCATTATTTTTTATTCCCACTCGATGGTTGAGGGTGGTTTAGACGAAATGTCGTAGCAGACACGGTTGACTCCGCGGACCTTGTTGATGATTTCGTTCGACACTTTGGCCATAAAGTCGTAAGGCAGATGAGCCCAGTCGGCCGTCATGGCATCGCTGGAGGTCACGGCACGCAGGGCAACAGGATTCTCATAGGTGCGTTCATCGCCCATCACACCCACCGAGCGAACCGTGCTCAGCAAGATAGCACCCGCCTGCCAAATCTGGTCGTAGAGAGACACCTCAATTTCGCCGTCCTGCATCTCTGCCGGCACACCCGCAGCCAGCACCTTGCGAGCCTCTTCGCCCGACAGTCGCACCTTGTATTCACGCAGTCCACGGATATATATATCGTCGGCATCCTGCAGGATACGCACTTTCTCTGGCGTGATGTCGCCTAAGATGCGCACTGCCAGACCAGGTCCGGGGAAAGGATGGCGTGTGATAAGATGCTCGGGCATGCCCAACTGACGCCCCACGCGGCGCACCTCGTCCTTGAAGAGCCACTTCAGCGGTTCACAGAGTTTCAGATGCATCTCCTTGGGCAGTCCACCCACGTTGTGATGGCTCTTGATGACTTTGCCCGTGATGTTCAGCGACTCGATGCGGTCGGGATATATCGTACCCTGTGCCAGCCATTTGGCATCGGTAATCTTCTTTGCCTCGGCATTGAACACCTCAATGAAGTCTCGGCCGATAATCTTGCGCTTCTGCTCAGGATCTGTGACGCCAGCCAAATCGGCGAAGAACTTCTCGGAAGCATCGACTCCAATCACATTGAGCCCCAGCACCTTGTAGTCGTCCATCACCTGGCGGAATTCATTCTTCCGGAGCATACCGTGGTCAACGAAGATACAAGTGAGGCGGTCGCCGATGGCCCTGTTCAGCAATACAGCTGCCACCGAAGAGTCGACACCTCCTGAAAGGCCCAATATCACACGGTCGTTGCCCAACTGCTCCTTAAGTTCAGCCACCGTGGAGTCGACAAACGAAGCGGCGCTCCACTCCTGGCGGCTGCCGCAGATGTCGACGACGAAGTTTTTCAAGAGTTGCTTTCCCTGAAGGGTATGGAACACCTCGGGATGGAACTGAACCGCCCAAACCGGCTGCTTGGTAGAGGCGAAAGCCGCATTGGTGACATCGGCTGTAGAGCCTATCACCTTGAAATCCTCGGGTATGGCGGTAATGGTGTCGCCGTGCGACATCCACACCTGAGAATGCTGGTCGAATCCTTTGAAGAGCGGATTTGTGGTGTCCACTGTCTGCAGGTTGGCCCTACCATACTCACGCGAGTCGGCTTTCTCCACCTTCCCGCCGAGGGTGTGGGCAATGAACTGAGCGCCGTAGCAGATACCCAATACGGGCAGACGTCCTACGAATTGAGACAAGTCGACCTTGAATGCCTCCGGATCGTGTACAGAATAGGGCGACCCTGAGAGGATGACACCGATGACCGAGGGGTCGTCGTTTGGGAACTTGTTGTAGGGCATTATTTCGCAAAAGGTGTCCAACTCACGCACGCGGCGTCCGATGAGCTGAGTGGTCTGCGAACCAAAATCAAGTATGACAATCTTTTTTTGCATATT
>CAJONT010000354.1 GCA_905235975.1 uncultured Prevotella sp. | reverse complement strand
TGCACCGAATAAAAGCAAAAAGCGACCGAAACGAAATTGATGGAACACTGCCTTCAAAATTTTCAGAATTAATAGAACACACCTTAACTCAACACCATTTCAATGCCATGAGAAAAAGACAAAAACGACCCCAACAGCCCACAGAGCCGGAACTCTTCCTCTTTTCTGAAGAAGAGATGGCAGAGATGCTTATCAGCGACGAGAAGAAACCCGCCCGATCAAAGCCGTCGGTGAAATTCCAGACACCCAACATTCCCCCGCAGCTGGAACCTGTTGCAACTGACGCTGTCGAAGCCCCGGCACCAGTTGATGCCTCCCCGCTAAAAGCAGAAATTGACTCCAGCCCTTCCACAGAAACGGATGCCGCTGCCCCGTCGAAAGTTAAGACGGTGCGCATCATCACTCCGGACAATCCCGGCGAACCCATTGTCTACGACAAAGCCCGTATGGAAGAAGACATGTTGATGGCCATGGACCTCTTCGATACCTATTGCAATGCAAGCAAAGTAAGATTGATAGCAATGGAAAGTGCAGCCCTTGCCCACAACGGCATTCATGTGGGTCAAATCTACGAGCTACCCGCCATCCCCGACCACCGTTTCGACGGTCATCAGCTCACCGCCATCTATTATGTGAGTTTTGCGCGTTCCTTCCCCAGCATGATAGACCGCATCAACCTGCCCTTTTCGGATGTATACGAAAGAGCTTTAAAACGTTACAACGAATAGCACGGACTGGGCATCTGCCTTCTCAGCACGTCGAGCAAGAAGTCGGCTCCAGCCACTATGCCATACTGCCTTAAGACACGCTCACACGTCTTTCGTGCCAGTTCAGGATGGTTGTTTTCCTGACTCAGATGGCATAGCCATACATGCCGCAATGCCGGCGTGGCCGCCTCGGCGAGCAGAAGCGCACAATCGTTGTTCGACAAATGTCCGTTCGGTCCCAACACCCTTTCTTTCAGGAAAGGCGGATAAGGTCCTGCCATGAGCATCTCCACGTCGTGGTTCGACTCCAACACAAGGTAGTTGGCCTCCCCCACTCTTTTTTTCATCTCATCGGTCACATGTCCTGCATCGGTGATGAGGCAGAATTTCACGCCCTCGCACAAAATGTCATAGCCCACATGGTCGTTGCTGTCGTGTGGAACCGCAAAGGGAGTGACACTAAATTCATCAATCTGAAAAGTGTGGTCTTTCTGAATGTAATTCCTCAGTCCGGCATCCACCTTATATTTCACGCAGTAGTTGGAATCAATGCCATTGAACACCTCCCGTGTGGCAAAGACAGGCACCGAAAGGTCATGACTCAGTTTGCCCACCGATTTCACATGGTCGGCATGATCGTGTGTAATCAGAATATATTTAATCTTCGCCATGGGCAGGCCGTACTCATGGAAATACTTTTTTATTTTGCGTATACCCAGTCCCACGTCAATCAGAAGACCCGTGTTTTCGGTGAAGAGATAATAGCTGTTGCCTGAGCTGCCACTACCGAAACTGATGAAATTCAGCATATTTTGAAAAACAGATTTCTACAATTTGTCATGTTGGCATTTTTGTCGTGCAAAGGTAAGCAAAAAAAATGAGATACGGTGATATTTTCAATGTTTCTTTTTAAGATGTTTGTCGAAGAAATTGAGCGATTCGTCTTGTATTTCCTTCCCGCAGCTGTGCGGAATCTCCCAAATTTGCGTCGAGAGATTTTTGTCGGCACCCAGTTTCGTCCATGTATCATGCATGATTTCAAACGCTTTGTTCACCCCTCTGATGGGGAACAGGTGGTCTTTCGTGCCGTTGACAAACAACATGGGTTTGGGGGCGGCCAGCGAAGCGATGTGTGGGTAGTCCATATACTGCCTCAGTCCGGGAAGGCAGTTGGCAAATCCGCCGTATTCCCTTTTGTTGTCTGCCGTCGACATCTGTACGTCGGTGGTCACCATCCAGCAGATGGCAGCCCCCGCCTTTATCCTGTCGCTCATGGCTGCAAGCATCCATGCGCGGTAGGCGCCCATGGAGCACCCCATGCAGCCTATGCGGTCGGCATCCACCCAAGGCAACGAAGCGAGGACCTCCGTCGATGTAATGTCGTCGTAGTGCATAAAACCGCACAAGTCGCGTCCAAGCATCATCATGTTGCCGGCTATAATGTCATATTTGGAGCGGTCGACGCCCTCTTCCCTGCCACGCTCGCCCCAGAGCGGAGCATCGGCAGAGAAACACACATATCCGTGCTTTGCCAAGAAGTCGCCCACATACTGTCCTCCATAGAGATTCTCTGCCCAAGCATCAGCATCGTCGAGCACCTCCTGACTCACGCCGAAGGGTCTGATCATCTTCTCCTTTCCGATGAACAGATGCGCCCCATGGTCGTGGAGCAGGTTGACGGCGGGAAACGGTCCTTCGCCGTCGGGCACGAGCACATACGCCATGATGCGCGCGTAGGCATTCACGTTGAAACGCAACTTGAGCGCCCTGTAGCCGTCGCGCTGTTCTTCCTCCACCACCTCCATGTCGAAGTTTTCGGCCGGTTTGGGCGGTGTCATCATGCACTTCCGCACTTTATCCCTTGCCACTTTTTTCCATGCGTCGAAATCGGCAATCCCCGAATGCTCCCATGCCAGCGGATAGGTGAGTTCCTCTTTGAGCTGCTCCACATAGACGGGCAATTCGAAGGAGAATTCAAACTTGTCGCGTTTCTGTATCGGTTTCTTCTCTTGCGCCATCCCTTGCAGGGCGAACAGTGCGATAAGGGCGAACGAAAATGTTCTTTGGATAGTTTTTCTCATAGTTTGTTTTTGTTGATCATCCTTATGGTTACATGCCACGGGCTTTGAGCAGCAGCGAGGGGTCAGGCTCTTCGCCCGTGAAATTCTTCAGACATTCCATGAGGTCTTTCGTGTTGCCCCTACTGAGCACTTTTTCGCGGAAAGCCTGTCCCACCTCGGGGTTCAGCGCCCCGAGTTCCTCGAATTTCTTTGCCACGTTCACTGCCAGCACTTCCGTCCACAGATAGCTGTAATAGCCGGCGGCATACCCGCCACCCCACACATGATTGAAATAAGAGGTATGATAGCGCGGCGGTATCTGGTTGTTGAGCAATTTGACCTCTTCCAACGCCTTCAGTTCAAACTCCCCGGCATCTTCGGCCGTGGGCACCTTGTCGAGAGGGAGCATGTGCCAGCCCATATCCACACATGTGGCAGCCAGGTTTTCGCCCAGTGCATAAGCCGAATGGAAATTGACCGACTGCAACATCTTTTCTTTCAGTTGGGTGGGCATGGCCTGCCCCGTAAAGGCATGTTTGGCAAAATGGTCGAAAATCTCGGGTATGGAGGCGAACGACTCGTTGAACTGCGAGGGCATCTCTACGAAGTCACGAGCCACCGATGTGCCGCTGAGCCTGTTGTAATAGCAATTGGAGAGCATGCCGTGGAGGGCATGGCCGAACTCGTGGAAGAGTGTGTTCACCTCATCCCAGGTGATGAGTGTGGGTTGTCCCTCGGGTGCCTTGGCGCAGTTGAGTACATTGAAAATCACGGGAAGCTGATGCCTCATGCCACTCTGTTTGGCAAAAGCGCTCATCCAAGCCCCACCGCGTTTTGTGGGTCTCCTGTAGAGGTCGCTGTAGAAAAGGGCAATGGTCTTGCCGTCCTTGTCAATCACCTCAAACACCTTCATGTCAGGATGATAGACGGGTATATCAAAGCGTTGCTTGAAGGAGAGGCCATACACCAGATGGGCGGCATAGAAGACACCGTTCACCTGCACGCTGTCCACGTTGAAATACGGTTTCACATCTTCCTCGGAGAAGTTGTAGGTTTCTCTCTTCATTTTTGCCGAATAGTAGAAGCGGTCGTAGGGTTCCAGTTTGAAGTCGGGGCCCATGGTCTTTTGTGCATATTGCTCGATGGCCCTTGTCTCTTCATCCACCTTGGGTCCGTAAGCACTGATAAGCGAATGCAGGAAGTTGTACACATTGTCGGGATTCTTGGCCATGGTGTTCTGCAGCGAGTAAGAGGCATAATTAGGGAAGCCCAAGATCTTCGCTTTCTCCGCCCGCAGACGCGCGATTTCCACCACGATGGGATAGGTATCCACCTCGTGCGAGCCGTCGGCGCGATGAACGGAAGCTTCGAACACCTTCTTTCTTAACTCACGGTTGTCGAGACTCGCCAGCAACGCCTGTTGGGTGGTATTGACGATGACGATGCAGTAGGGAGACTTTCCACCCCGGCTCTCCGCATCTTTCTTGCACTGGGCGATGTCGGCCTCGCTCAATCCCGCCAACTGCTCCACGTTATCCACCCATACGGCGGCTCCGTTGGTCGCATCGGCGAGCAGGTTGCCCCATTGCTGCTGCAGTTCGGAGATGCGGCTGTTGATAGCCTTCATCCGCTCCATCTGCTGGTCGTTGAGCAGAGCGCCATCCCTCACAAACGAGTTGTACACCTCGTATAGCAGTTTCTTGTCCTCCCCCTTCAGTTTGTCATATTCGTGGTCGTAGACATATTTGATGCGTTTGAAGAGCGCTTTGTCGAAATCAATCTCATTCTCCAAATCCGACAGTAGCGGGGTGACGAGGCGCTGCGTCTCTGCTATCTCCGGTGTCTTGTCGGCGCTGACGAGGGCATAGAATATGTTGGAAACCCTGTCGAGCAGCTGTCCGCTCTTTTCAAATTGCAGGATGGTGTTTTTGAAAGTGGGTTTCTTTTTGTTGGCAGTAATAGCCGCTATTTCCTCCCGCTGCTGACTGATAGCCACCTTGAAAGCCGGAAGATAGTCGGAGGCTTTTATTTTGCTGAAGTCGGGCGCCCCCAAGGGGAGTGCGCTTTGCGTCAGGAGCGGATTGTTGTCCGCTGCGCCGTCGGCAGAAAACTCAGGTAAAGAGGCGGCAGCCTGCAGGCAGACGGTAGAAACACCGAGGGTGAGAAGTGTCTTCGTGATATTCATATATGGATAAAATAAAGTTTATAAAATCGTTCGCAGCGGTTTGAAGGCCTATTCCCCAATCCATAGGCAAAGGTACGAATAAGCGAGAACAATCGGAAAGAAAAATCCTTTTTTCTTTCAAGGTGGGTTCTATTCATTATGTCGAGGCGATTTTTGTCTTTTAGTCGAGGGCAAAGTGTAAGTTTCAGAAGGCGTGTAGCGGGCTA
>CAJONT010000353.1 GCA_905235975.1 uncultured Prevotella sp. | reverse complement strand
TTTATGAGGGCTTTTTGCTGTGTCGTCATCGCTCTGCTCCTCTCTTCCTGCAATTTCAAACTGAAAATTCTCGAAGAGGATGCTGAATCCGATAATATCGAGATTCAGCGCTATGATCGTTTGCAGAGTCTCTATCTCACCACGGGCGACTTCTCCGCATTGCAGCAGATGAGCACCGACTACCCCATAGAGACGCGTACACTGCTCGAAAAAGTGCTCGGACTCGGCGAGGTGAGCGACCCTGAAATCAATTCGCGCTTCCTCACTTATTTCCAAGACTCCACACTGCAGGTCATCATTTCCGATGCGGAGGTGATGTATGCCAATATGGACGACCTCAACAAGGATTTCACCGATGCCTTCAACCGCCTGAAGGTATGGCTGCCTGATTTGTCTGTCCCCATGCTCTATGCGCAGATCTGTGCATTGCACCAGAGCATCGTGGTGGGCGACCAGTCGGTGGGCATCAGCATCGACAAGTATCTGGGGGCCGACTACCCGGCCTACCAGAAATACTATCCCGCTGACCAGCGTAAGATGATGACGCGTGAGTGCATATTGCCTGAATGCATCAGTTTTTATCTGCTCAGTCAATATCCGCTGCCCAATTTCAGCACGGCTGAACAGCAGGTGCGCGATTTGCACCTTGCCAAAATACAATGGATCACCAACAGGGCCATCTCAAAGCGGTTTTTCAAGTCCACTTATATCAACGTCTTTGACAAGTACATGGCCCGACACCCCGACACCACCGTGGCACAGTTGATGGGGAACACCAATTACGAAAAATTCTTGAAATAGGCGTCTTTGCCCTGCCACAGTTCGTTTGCCCGCATATAGTCGCACAGCATCTCTGTTAGCCGCCCTGGCTTCAGACCCCAGTGGGGCGACAGCACCTTGTCCAAGGGGGAGGAGGTAAACTGGCGTTCCAACACAAGGTCGGCACGGAGCCGGCTGATGTACTGTGCCACGACATGGAGATAGGTTCCTGCCTCCATGGTGCTTATTTCCCCTGCTTCGTAGGCTTTGGCCATCTGCGTGCCTCTTATTATCTGCAGATGGTGGAGTTTCAGCAGCGTGAGCGGCAGTTGCGAGATGGTGTGTGCCTGCTGCAGCATAGAGGCTTCATCTTCTCCGGGCAGTCCCAATATCACATGGCCGCCGGTGCGTATGCCGCAGGCGGCAAGATTGGCTATCGCCGTACGGCTGCAGGCGAAGTCGTGCCCGCGGTTGATGCGTCGGAGGGTCGCATCGTCGGCACTCTCTATCCCTATCTCCACAATCAGGAAGGTCTCGCGGTTCAGGGCGTCTAAATAGCGTAGCGTGGCAGGGGGAAGGCAGTCGGGACGGGTGCTGATTACGATACCCACAACGTCTTCCGTCGACAGGGCTTCTTCGTAGAGGCGCTTCAGCTTGTCCAAGGGGGCATAGGTGTTGCTGTACGACTGGAAGTAGGCTAAATAGCGCATCGTGGGGTATTTGCGGCCGTAAAAAGCCTTGCCGGCTTCCAACTGGGCTTTCACGCCGCTCAGTCCCTGACAATAGGAGGGGGTGAAAGCGCTGTTGTCGCAGAAACTGCAACCGCCCCGTGAGAGGTGGCCGTCGCGGTTGGGACAGGTGAGGCCCGCGTCAACCGATAGCTTCTGTACGCGGCAGCCCAACTGCTTCCTTATCCAGGTGCCGTAGTCGTTGAAGGGCAGATGGCCTGCTTTCTGGGACATGGCGGTTCAGGAGATAAGTTTGGTGAGTTCTGAGAAATGGGCAATGGTGCGCAGGCGTTCATGGGCATAAACCTCGCTCTCCTCGTGCTGCCAGGTGACATAAAAAGGTATGTGTACGGCACAGGCGCCTATCTCAAGGGCGGGGGCAATGTCGCTCTTGAAGGAGTTGCCCACCATGAGCAGCTGGTCGGGGTCTATGCCGAAGCGTAAGCACAACTGTGCATATTCACGCTCGCTCTTCTGCGAGACGATGACCACATCGTCGAAGTAGCTTTCCAGACCCGAACGCTTCAGCTTGGCCTCCTGTTCCAGATTGTCGCCTTTGGTGAACAGCACCATGTGGTAGCGGCCCTGTGCCTTCAGCATGTGCAGCGTCTCCTGCACACCGGGAAGGGGGGTGGCGGGCAGGCGGAGCAGACTCCTCCCCATCTGCTCTATCTTCAGTATCTTGTCGGCACTGATATGGCCGTCGGTAAGTGATATCGCATTCTCTATCAGACTGAGGGTGAACGCTTTCGTGCCGTAGCCCAACTCTTCCATATTTCCGGTCTCCACGGCAAAGAAGCGGTTGTGGAGCTCGTTGGCAGAGCCGTAATCGGCAAACATCTCATGGTAGCGTGCTTCCACACGGTCGAAGTGCGACTGGCAGTCCCAAAGGGTGTCGTCGGCATCTATGGCGATTACTTTTATGTCTTGTTCTTTCATGTGGTGGTGTCAATGGGCTCAGTCGGTCATCATGCGCTACTCCTCTGGTCGCTTTGCCTGACTGTTCTTCTGCATGGCGTATGCCTCGCGGGTGGCAAGGCACAGCATGAAGAATTTGGAGGGGTTGGGATGAACCACGATCTGGTAGAAGAGTGATACGTCGCTGCTGCAAGGCTTGCCGGCAAAGGGCACTTCCTGCGCACTGAAACCCAATACGGAAATCAGGAACCTGCCGATGAGACGGGCGGCTTTCGACAGTCCAAGGCGCTTCAGGTAGGCATGCAGCTTGGGGTAGTCGATTCGGCTGCTCTCGTTGCGCACCATGCACCCTATGTCGATGAGGCCGCGCAGACTGTGACCGCCTTCTATCATGGCATGGGTGGTGTGGATAATAACCGAAAGCAGAAGCAGGGTCTTCCACCATATTTCTTTGTCTGTGTACTCTTCTTTCAGAATCTGGTTCAGACGGCTGTCGAGGGTGAGGTTGCGCATGTGGGTGTTGCCGATGCTGTAGCGCTCGGAGAGCGACTGTAGGGGATTGGCATTGATTTCTTCGCCCACCTTCTCACGCATGGCGTCGGGCAGGTTGAAGTCCTCATCATAGTAATGCGCCTCGGCGCCGTCGGCAAAGACATCAAGGATGCCCTCCTCCGTAAAAAAGTCGGTTAGCTTCGACCACTTGAAAGCCGACATGGGCTCCATGGCACTTTTCTCATTGAAGGCTCCGCTCCTGATCAGACTGCTCAGGTTGCGGTCCCATACATCGGGACTATACATATTTTCTCTTATATCATGAATATCTTTTGGGGAATCTTGTCAGTATGGCGAGGAGGGAGAAGATGCCCAGCACCACGGGGTAATAGAGGCACGGGATGATTTGCATGGGGTTCAGACTGGCGAGGCCGGCGGCTATCAGCAGTTGGGCACCATAGGGTAGGAACCCTTGGATGCAGCAGGAGAAGGTGTCGAGAATGCTCGCACAGCGACGGTTGTCCACACCATAGCGGTCGGCTATCTTCTTGGTCAGGTTGCCTACGGTGAGGATGGCAATGGTGTTGTTGGCCGTGCAGACATCCACGATCGACACCATGACGGCTATCGACAGTTCGGCGCCTCGCTTGCTCCGTATGTGGGAGGTGAGTCGCTCCATCACATAGTCGATGCCGCCGTTCTTGCGGATTATCTCAAGCAGACCGCCTGCCAGCATGGTCACGATAATCAGTTCGCCCATGTTCGAGATGCCCGCACCGAGCGATTCCAACCATCCTGAGACACTCAGCGCGCCGGTGCCGATGCCGAGGGCACCGGTGAGCAGGATGCCCACGGTGAGCACGCCCAACACGTTCATGCCGCATATCGCCACAATGAGCACAGCGGCATAGGGCAGCACCTTGAGTATCTCTATGTCGTACGCCGACGAAGTGGGCTTGCCGTCGATGCCCATCACAATATAGATGGCAAGCACGATGATGGCGGCGGGAACGGCAAGAAACAGGTTCACACGGAACTTGTCGCTGATGCGGCATCCCTGGGTGGCGGTGGCGGCTATCGTGGTGTCGGAGATAAACGAGAGGTTGTCGCCGAAGAAGGAACCGCCTACGACGATGGCTGCGAGAAAGGCTGTGTCGTAACCGGTTTCTCCCGCCAAGCCTACCGCAATGGGTGTGAGCGACACGATGGTGCCCACGCTGGTGCCGATGGAAAGCGACACGATGCAGGCGGCAAGGAAAAGTCCCGGCAGCAGCATGTTGGGGGGTAGCAGGTAGAGCGTCAGGTTCACGGTGGCGTCGATGCAACCCATGCTCTTGGCCGACTGGGCAAAGGCGCCGGCAAGCACGAATATCCACAGCATGAGCATAAGGTTGCTGTTGCTCGCTCCGCGGCTGAAATATTCTATCCGTTTGCTGAACGAGTATTCGCTCGACATGGCAATGGCAAAGATACAGGCGAACATGAATGCCACCGTGATGGGAATCTTGTAGAAATCGCCCACCACCAACGAACCGGCCATGTAGAAGACCAGGAAAAGCACCAAGGGGGTGAGTGACAGGATGCGTCGGTCTTTGATTATTGCCATTGTCTTTTAATTGAGTGGGTGTCGGCGCAGCTTGTTCGCCACGCCTACACCGTTTGTTTTATAGGGTTACGCCGTTCTTGAAGATGGATATTTCCCTGTATCCGTTCTGCTCGTTGCGGGTGGGGGCTCCGCTGGCCACGGCGATTATCTTGTCGATAAACTGGGCGAGCAGTTCTTTCATAGAGGTTCCTTCCACCAGCGCTCCTGCATTGAAGTCTATCCAGTTGGGCTTCCTTGTGTAGAGTGGGGTGTTGGTGGAGATTTTCATCGTGGGGATGAACGTGCCGAAGGGGGTGCCGCGGCCGGTGGTGAACAGCACGATCTGGCAACCGCACGAGGCAAGGGCGGTGGAGGCCACAAGGTCGTTGCCGGGGGCCGACAGCAGGTTGAGGCCGGTGGCCTGCAGACGGTCGCCGTAGGCCATCACGCCGCTCACAGGGGCTCTGCCGCACTTCTGTGTGCATCCCAAGGCTTTGTCTTCAAGGGTGGAGATGCCGCCGGCTTTGTTGCCGGGCGAGGGGTTCTCGCCCACTGGCTCACCATGGCTCAGAAAGTATTCCTTGAAGTCGTTCACAAGATGTACCGTCTGCTCAAACAGTTCCTTGCTCTCGCAGCGGTTCATAAGGATGGTTTCGGCACCGAACATCTCGGGCACCTCGGTCAGCACGGAGGTACCGCCTTGTACTACAAGGTAGTCGGAGAACTCGCCTACGAGGGGGTTGGCGGTGATGCCGCTGAAACCGTCGCTGCCGCCGCATTTCAGTCCCACACGCAGCTTGCTCAGCGCACAGGTCTCACGCTTGTCCTCACGGGCGGTGGCATAGAGCTCACGCAGTATGCGCATGCCTTCTTCCACCTCGTCGCCGTCCACTCTCTGGGTCACCAACAGGCGGATGCGGCTCTTGTCGTAGTCGCCGAGAAGGGCCATGAAGTCGTCGGGTTGGTTGTTCTCGCAGCCTAAGCCAAGCACAAGCACGCCGCCGGCGTTGGGGTGGAGCACGATGTCGCGGAGCACCTTGCGGGTGTTTTCGTGGTCGCCGCTCAGCTGTGAGCAACCGTAGTTGTGGTGCCATGCGTGGATGGCGTCGATGCCTTTGCAGCCGGTCTCTGCCAGTAGCTGGTGCGACAGGCGCTCGGCAATGCCGTTCACACAGCCCACGGTGGGCACGATCCATATCTCGTTGCGCACGCCCACTTCACCGTTCTTGCGCACGTAGCCTTCGAAGGTGCGTCCCTCGAAGGGTATCTGCAGCTGTTCGTCCACGGGATGGTATTCATAGGTGAGTGTGCCCGAGAGATTGGTCTTCAGGTTGTGTTCGTTTACCCATGTGCCGGCGGTGAGGGCGCTGCGGGCATGTCCTATCGGATAGCCGTATTTGATGATGTCACTGCCCTCGGGGGTGTCTGCAATGAGTAGCTTGTGGCCCATCGGGGTGTCCTGACAGACCTCAATCCGACGGCCGTCCACCTCGATGGTCTCGCCCTGCTTGAACGGACGGAGACACACCACCACGGTGTCGGCGGGATTGATTTTGATGAATGATGATTGTTGCATGGTAGATAGTTTTTATATCATAGTTCGTTGGTAATAGTCTACGTTTTCCTTGCACAGCAGTTCGATGGGCATGTAGTTCACGGCCTTCACCTCGTTCTTCAGCACAATGGCGCGGAAGAGGGCGTCCACACAGTAGTAGCCCTGCATATAGCCGTGCTGCGCTATGAGGAAGGAGATGCTGCCCTGACGCAGGCACTCGGCATTCTTCTGCACCATGTCGTAACCCATGATTTGTACGTCGCGTTTGTTGGTGCGCAGCAGATATTCGCCCACGATGTGGGCCTTCGAACCGAAGGTGATGCAGTGGTGCACCAGCGGGTGCGTGGCGAAGAAACGGTCCAGTATCTCGTCGTATTCGGCACGCTCTCCCTCTGACGGCAGGTCTACCTCCACAATGGATATCTGGGGGAAGTGGTCCACCATGTAGTGGCGGAAACCCACCTCGCGGTTGCCTTGCTGCTTGCTCGACAGCAGACCGCCCTTGGTGAGGCGGAGCAGCATCACTTCCTTGTCCGACGAGCCTATCATCATGAGCATCTTGCCGGCAAAATAGCCGCTGCTGAAGGAGTCCTGACCATAGAAGGCAAGCGGACGCAGGTCGGGCATGTAAGAGTCGAGCATCACAAAGGGGATGTCCTGGGCGTGGAGGCGGTCGGTGAACGAACGGGTCAGCTCAAGATGGGTGGGCACCACAATCACACCGTCGGGACGGGCGGCGAGGCATTCTTCCACCACACGCTCGAACGACGGGTCGTCGAAACGCTGGTAGTAGAGTATCTTCACGTTCACATGGAAGTCGCGGAAGGCTTCTACGGCTTTCAGCGCGCCTTCTTCTATCTCCTCCCAATAGGCCTCGGAGGCATGCACGGGAAGCAGGAAATAAAAGGTGTACTCACGGTTGTAGGCCAAAGCACTGGCATAGGCATTGGGCTTGTATTCCATCTCTTTGAGCGCTTGCTCCACACGCTTGCGTGCCGGAGCCGACACATTCGGACGATTGTGAAGCACACGGTCCACTGTTCCCACCGATACGCCGGCGCGCTCGGCTATGTCTTTTATCCTAATTTTTTGCATGCTATGTCAATATGTGGGTCTGGGTACATCAAGGAGCCTGTTACCTTAATCTGTATACATCTTGGTTCAGCGTGCAAAATTAGTGTTTTTTGACGAATTGTGCGAAAGCACAGCGCTAATATTTGACAAAAACATATTTTTTTCGCATTATCTTTTCAAAATAAGGAAATTTACTTTAAATTTGTACTCGCAAACTCATTAATTATTGAATCTATAGAATCAAAAACGCTTTAAAATGGCAAAAATCGTTACTTTAGGTGAGATTATGCTCCGCCTTTCTTCGCCCGGACAGAAAAGATTCGTCCAGAGCGATTTCTTTGATGTGGTGTATGGTGGTGGCGAGGCCAACGTGGCCGTCAGCGCTGCCAATTATGGACATGAAGCCTATTTCGTCACCAAATTGCCCAAACACGAAATCGGACAGTGTGCAGTGAACGCACTGCGTCGCTTCGGCGTGAATACCGAATTCATCGCACGCGGAGGCAACAGGGTGGGTATCTACTTCCTTGAGACGGGTGCTTCCATGCGTCCCTCAAAGGTGATTTACGACAGGGCTGGCAGTGCCATCGCTGAGGCTGATCCCGCCGACTTCGACTTCGACAAAATCATGGAGGGCGCTCAGTGGTTCCACTGGAGCGGCATCACACCTGCTATCAGCGACAAGGCAGCCGAACTCACACGACTGGCTTGCGAGGCGGCCAAACGCCACGGGGTCACCGTGAGCTGCGACCTCAACTTCCGCAAAAAACTGTGGACTTCGGAGAAGGCACAGAGCATCATGAAACCGCTCATGAAGTATGTGGATGTGTGCATTGGCAACGAGGAGGACGCTCAGCTCTGCCTCGGCTTCAAACCGGAGGCCGACGTGGAAGGCGGCAAGACGGATGCCGAAGGCTATTTCGGTATCTTCAAAGGCATGATGGAAACCTTCGGCTTTAAATATGTGGTGAGCACGCTCAGAGAGTCGTTCTCTGCTTCACACAACGGATGGAAGGCGCTCATCTACAACGGCAAGGACTTCTATCAGAGCAAACGATATGACATCCAGCCCATTATTGACCGCGTAGGCGGAGGTGACTCGTTCTCCGGCGGATTGATACACGGTCTGCTTACTTATCCCGACGACCAGGCCAAGGCGCTCGAATTTGCTGTGGCTGCTTCGGCGCTCAAACACACCATCCCCGGCGACTTCAACCTCGTGTCGAAAGAGGAAGTGGAAAACCTGGCTGGAGGCGACGCATCCGGACGTGTACAGAGATAAATCCCAAGAATTAACAGTACACACCTAACAATGGCAAAATTTGATAAACTGGCTGTGATGAAGAAAATCGGCGACACCGGCATGGTGCCCGTTTTCTATCACAAAGACCTTGAGACTTGCAAAAACGTGGTGAAGGCTTGCTACGAGGGTGGCGTGAGAGCTTTCGAATTCACCAACAGGGGCGACTTCGCACAGGAGGTGTTCGGCGAACTGGTGAAATGGGCCGACAAGGAATGCCCTGAACTGGCGCTCGGCATCGGCTCCGTGGTCGATGCACCTACAGCAGCACTCTATATCCAGCTGGGTGCCAACTTCGTGGTGGGACCGCTCTTCAATCCCGACATCGCTCCCGTGTGCAACCGCCGTCTCGTGCCGTATTGCCCGGGATGTATGACCGTTTCCGAAATAGGTAAGGCACAGGAACTTGGATGCGACCTCACAAAGGTGTTCCCCGGCGATGTGGTGGGACCCAATATGGTGAAAGGGCTCAAAGCTCCCATGCCGTGGTCGAAAATCATGGTGACCGGCGGCGTGGCTCCTGAGGAGGAAAACCTCAAGGCTTGGTTCAAAGCGGGCGTCTACTGCGTGGGAATGGGCTCGAAACTCTTCCCGAAGGATGTGGTCGCTGCAAAGAATTGGAAATACATCACCGACAAATGTGCTGAGGCGCTTGGCTATGTGGCCAAGGCACGCGCCTAATGTGCATTGACCATCAATAGGCCTCTTCATAGTGGCGGCGGATGTTCTCATACTTCCTCCTTGCCTTATGAAGAGGCCTTTTCAAATAGAAGATAGAATAAAGGTTCGTTTAAGGTGGGTTCTATTCATTATGTCGAGGCGATTTTTGTCTTTTAGTCGAGGGCAAAGTGTAAGTTGAAGAAGGGGTGTAGCGGGCTACACAACTGATGAGACTTGACGCTTTGCACCGAATAAAAGCAAAAAGCGTCCGAAACGAAACCGATGGAACACTGCCTTCAAAATTTTCAGAATTAATAGAACACACCTTAAGATTATGAGGTTCGTTGCAAAAACT
>CAJONT010000352.1 GCA_905235975.1 uncultured Prevotella sp. | reverse complement strand
GATTACTCCGATTACTCCGAAAAACCCCAATAATATGACAAAACAGCGTTATCTTTTCCCCGACGATTACATGGCCGACCCCTCGGCCAATGTGTTCAACGGCCGCCTCTACATCTATCCCTCCCACGACTGGGACAGCGGCGAGTGCTTCGACGACGATGGCGGCCATTTCCAGATGCGTGACTATCATGTGCTCTCTCTCGACGATGTGATGGAGGGTGAGGTCACCGACCATGGCGTGATTCTTGATGTAGACCAAGTGCCCTGGGCCGAGAAGCAGATGTGGGACAACGATGTGGTGGAGAAGAATGGCAAGTACTATCTCATTTTCTCCGCAAAAGACTATACCGGTGTCTTCCACCTCGGTGTGGCTGTGGCCGAACGCCCCGAAGGTCCTTTTATTCCGCAGCCGGCTCCTATTGTGGGTTCCTATTCGATAGATCCCTGCGTGTTTAAGGACGATGATGGACAGGTGTACTGCTATTTCGGCGGCATCTGGGGAGGACAACTGCAGTGGTATCGTGACAACAAACTCAAACCCGCCGCTTCGGTAGGAAAGGAGGCTTCCTTCCGCCCGTCGATGTTGCCGGAGGGCAAAGAAGAGGCACTCCCCTCCCGAGTGGTTCGCATGACCGATGACGTGCTGCAGTTTGCTGAGGCACCGCGTCCCGTACAGGTGGTGGATGCCGATGGCAAGCCGCTCACTGCCGACGACCCGCATCGTTTCTTCGAAGCCTCCTGGATGCACAAAATGAATGGAAAGTATTACTTCTCCTATAGCACCGGCGACACGCATCTGCTCTGCTATGCCGTGGGCGACAATCCTTACGGTCCCTTCACCTATCAAGGTGTCATCTTGCCTCCTGTGGTAGGCTGGACTACGCACCACAGCATTGTGCAGTACAAAGGGCAGTGGTATCTCTTCCATCACGACTGTGTGCCCTCAAACGACACCACCTGGCTCCGCTCACTCAAGGTGAAGCCTCTTCAGGTAGATGCCGACGGCACTATACATACCATAGAAGACTGACTTCTTCTCTCAAATGACATCAAGCAGAGAGCGGGCGGCACTGATGCCGCCCGCTCTCTGCTTGATAAGGTTGTGTGCCGGGATTTTAGTCGTCCCAAGCACTTTTTCTCTTATTGGGCTTATGGAAGGATTCTTCCTCTTCGTCATCGTAGAAGGTGTTCGACAATTGGTCGCCACCCACGGAGTTGTGAATGGGCAGGTCCATGATGTCTTTGTTATACACCATGTATGCGGTGCTGGGCTGTATATATGTCTTCTTCATAATTTTGAACTTTTTTAGAAGTGTGATTGGTGGGTTCCTGTCAGGGCGGTTGTCCTGACAGAAACCATACTTTTGCTTATTTTATTACAACTTTCTTTCCATTCACGATGTAGATACCCTTTTGGAGTTTTCCGTTCACGCGGATGCCGGAGAGTGTGTACACCTCATTGTTGCCGCTCTGGTCCATTTCGGTTGCCTGGATGCCGTCGAAGCCGTTGTCGAAGGTATAGAAACTTGCAGCCACCTCAGAAGGCACGGCAAGGTATGCTTTGTGGGGAGCGCAGTTGAAAGCAGCACCATCCTCTTCCTTGAAGTAGAAGCCCACGTTTTCACCATTCTTGTCGGTACTCAAGATGTAGAACGTATATTCTGTGTTCTCATCCGGGCCCACGGTCGTTGCCTTGTCATCAAATCCGTAGAGCATGTTGTTGGTGTCGGCAGTGCCTGCTTCGGTAGTCACGGCAAAACTGTAGATGCCGGCTTCACCCTCGAGCACCACGGCGGTGCCGGCGGGGATGACCTCGTTGCTGGCGTATGTCTTGCTCACTTTGATACCGGTGTTGTCAGCGGTATAGGTGGTGGCGGTCACGCCGGCGGGCACTGTCAGGTTCTTCTTGCCGTAGTACATGGTAGCATAGCCCACGGCGGTAATCTCCACTTCTACCTCATTGCTTACTACGCGGTAGATACGTCCGCGAGGCACGGTTGATTTTTCCGGGTCGTAGCAGCTGAAACGAGAGGCAGAGGCATTGTAGCGAATACTTGTCTGAGTGATGTCTTCGCTGACGAAATTGATTTCGGCATTGCCCTCATTGTTGATGTTGATGGTGGCTTCGTAGCAGACTTCAGTCGGGTCGGCTGTGGTTCTCAGATAGTTGCCGCCACCGGGAGCATACAGATAGCCTTTGCTGTCGCCGTTGGTCACTTCAAAGGTCCAGGCACCGGCTTCTCCGCCGAGTACGATGTCGGCCACTTCGGCTGTGGAGGTAATGGTGTTGTCGTCGGCCAAGGTCACCGCTGTGATACCACGATAGTTGTTGGCCTGAGAGGTGCTCATGGCATAGTCGTTATTGGGGCTTACGATGATAATGTTGTCGCCGGCTTTCAGCACATTGGCATTGGTTACAAGCTCATAGGTCTTGCCATTGAAAATCTCCTCAACCTTCAGCGTGTAACTGGCACTTCCTGCTTTATACTCGTCAGTCTCCTCACTCGTCGCCTTAATCACGGTGGTGCCGGCTGCCACAAGTGTTACGATACCATTCTCATTGATGGTGGCCACATCTTCATCACTCGAACTGTAGGTTACTGTCAGTCCGTTGGGGTTGCTCAGTTCGGGGAACTCGTTGTCCTCGCCGATGGTGGCGGTGACTTCGCTTTCAGAGTAGCTCAGCTCTGCAGGCTTCTTCGGCTGCTCAGAGGACTGCTTTTTGTAGATGCGCAGTGAGGTGCCGGTTGTGGAGGTAGATGCGTAGCAACTGAAGATTGGGTTGTTGTTGTTCTGGTTGTAACGCATGGTGTTACGGGTAAATTTTCCTATGAAGGTGATGGTGGCCACACCGTTGTCATCAATCTCGATGGCCGCATTGGCATTTCCGTCTTCATCCACTGCCTGCTCTGTCCTCAGCCAATTACTACCACTGGAAGCTGCATAAAGATAGCCTGTAGCGTCGCCAGTGGTCACTTTGAAGTTCCATGCGCCCGTTTGGCCTTCCAGCGTAATGCGTGCGATGGCATCGCTGGGAGTGATGGTTCCGTCATTTTCTTCCACTACTCCTGCCGAACGGTTATTGGTGTTCTGGATATTGCTGATGGCGTAGGTGTTTTCTTCGTTTACAATGATAATTTCATCGTCGGAGGACAGGTCATTCACTGATGTTACCAGTTCGTAGACATCGGTGCCGGGTACGGCACGTTTCTGCACATAAAGCGTATAGGTGGCAGAACCAGCCTTGAATTCATCCGTCTCCTCACTCGAAGCCTTGATTTGTGTGTTACCTTCTGCAACCAACGTGATTTCACCGGTCTCGGCATCAATGGTGGCCACTCCCTCACGATTTGAACTGTAGGTCACTGTCAGTCCGTGGGGGTTGATAAGTGTGGGGAATTCGTTTTCTTCGTTCAAAAAAGCATAGATGTTCTTTTCTTCGCCGAAACTTAACTCAGGATCTTCTTTCTCTACGATTACCTCTGAATCCGATTTCACTGAGATATTCTTTATTTCCCAACGACCGGGGTTTGTGGTTGTGGCTGTGTACTTAAAGCCCAACTGGAATGTCTTGCCGGTGTAGGCGCTGAGATCGATGTCGCCTGCATTGCTGAAAGTATTGTTGTTTACATTCTCCAGATTGGGGATGGTGAGTTGTTGCCATTGACCATTTTCACCTTCGCGCACCCAGAGGGTTGCTTCCTCTTTGGCTTTGTCGGTGTTGGCGAAATAGCGTAGGTTCTGTTCGAAGGTTAGGGTAAGGGTACTGACAGCGGTTGCATTGATGAGAGGGCTCACGAACCAGCTCTCCACGTCGCCGGTGCATTTGTAGCCGTTGGCAGTCATGCCATACTGGCTGGTCGTCCATACCGCTTCGAGACCGCCCAGTGTCACGTCTTCAATTACGAATTTTCCCTGGCTGCTAATGAGTTCCTCTTCGTAAGGCACGCTTACGGTTTCGTAGGCCATAGACGTGTTGAACACTGCGCAGAGCAGTGCCATGAAAAGTAGTCTAAGATTTTTTACCATAATAGAAAGTTTTTGTGTTTATTAAATGTTAAATATGTGTGTTCTGCAGAAAATGTCCCGTTTCACAGGAGTTTCGTTCTTTGTGTTGCATAATTCGCTACAAAGATAATGAAAATGTCGTATGTTATATAAATAATGTGCTTAAAAAAACTTAAATCGGATTTTG
>CAJONT010000351.1 GCA_905235975.1 uncultured Prevotella sp. | reverse complement strand
GCCGGCATGCTTCAGGGGACGATGGCTCCTGTGGTGCTGCCCTCACGCAGCGACAGCAAAGAGTCGAAATTCAACAGTCTGGCCTTGGCAGCTATTACTGCCAGGTAGGTCAGGAACCATAAGTGTATCTGCTACCCTTCGTATAGACCTGCAGCTTGTCGTTCTCGTCAAGCAGGTACGAGGAGAAACCGGTGTCTATCATATAGATACCGGTTTCCTCGTCTATATAGGGTTCTTCTGAATAGGTGTGTGCAAACACCTGATTCACTCTTCCATGCTGAAGCTGATCGGAGTGTATCGATATCATGTTGTTGCCCATCATCTCATGCAGGTCGGCCCAGATGCATGAACCATACCTGTCGTAACCTCCGCGATGATATGACACCTCTGCCAATTGCTTCATTATATCCTGCATGTGGGTATTCAGCCAGTCAGCCACCGACGAGGCGGTAATGTCGTTCATTTCCGCTCCATGCACTTTCATGGTGTGCTGCAGCCATCCGAGTTGGATGCCGGCATGCGAGAAGAGCCAGTTCATACCAGAATTTTCCTGCATGGTGGTTGCGTAGGCAAGTTGAATCTGCTTAGACTCTATGAGTGTCTGGAAGATTTTACGGTAATGAGGGAATCTGTTGTAGTCGACTCGGCAGTCCTCCCCCGTATCATATATATAATGTAAGTCGTGGTTGCCCAAAAGCATGATCACGCTGTTCGCGTATTTGGCATTCAGGTCCACTACTTTTCCAAGCAGTTCAAACAGGTTGTTATAGGCTTCTTCTTCGGTGACATGGTCATGCCACACGTAAGGATCTATATAGTCGCCCAAGAAAATAATCTTGTTATCCTTGTTCTCTTCTTTTTCCATGGGAAATTCATCCAAAAACTTGTCGATGGACTCTTTCCAAAAGCTTCGGCCATGCACGTCGGGTAATATGAGAATCTTTTTCATAATTACGTTCTTTTCAACAAAGATACGATTTTTCAGTGAAAAATCGAGGAAAAACGAGAATTATGTGACAATCCACGATTGTTTTTATTACTTTTGCCGATACAGAAGAAACCAGACTTGCCCATGCCCATAATTGAGATAAAAACCCTCGACACGCCCGGTGCCGAACTTTTCAGCACACTTACCGATGCACAACTGCGAAACAAGAAAGACCCTTCGCAGGGCATATTGATTGCGGAGAGCCCGAAAGTGATTCGGGTGGCGCTGAGTGCCGGATATGAACCCGTTGCCCTGATGTGCGAACGGAAACACATCACTGGCGATGCTGCCGACCTCATTGCAGCGAGACCTGAAATGTCTGTCTACACTGGCGACCGTGACGTACTGTCTGAACTCACCGGTTACACGCTCACACGTGGCGTGCTGTGCGCGATGCGACGCCCTCTCCCCCGCCCCATGGCAGAGATACTGACTGATGCAAAGCGCATCGTGGTTATAGATGGTGTGGTCGACTCCACCAACATAGGGGCTATTTTCCGCTCTGCCGCTGCTCTCGGCATCGACGGCGCATTAGTGACGACCAACTCCTGCGATCCGTTCAACCGACGTTGTGTACGCGTATCGATGGGCACCGTCTTCCTCCTCCCTTGGACGTGGCTCGACGGTGATTTGCAACAAGTACGTTCATTCGGCTTCAAGACCGTGGCCATGGCATTGACCGACCATTCCATCGGTCTTGACGCCGAAGTGCTGCGCCATGAAGAGAAATTGGCTATTGTAATGGGTACGGAGGGAGATGGCCTGCCGCATGAAGCCATCACCTCCTGCGACTATGTGGTGAAGATACCGATGTACTATGGGGTCGATTCTCTTAACGTAGCCGCCGCCTCGGCCGTAGCTTTCTGGGAACTGACGAAATCTCGTCGACATTCTTGAAAGTAACTCAACTAAAACACCCTAAAAAAGAAGAGACGCCACATTGTGGCGTCTCTACGGAAATGAAACAACAAATGAAATGTATAGACATCACTATGTGACGTCTATACGGGTATTTATCCAAAATTGTCGAACATGATGCTCTCTGGATCTACGCCAAGAGAGTCGAGCATGCCCTGTACGGCCTTCGACATCGGGCCGGGACCACACATGTAGTATTCGATATCCTCGGGAGCCTCATGGTCTTTCAGATAGGTCTCATACATCACCTGATGCACAAAGCCCGGAGTGTACTTCACGCCGGCTGCATCGGCTGCGGGGTCGGGACGGTCTAATGCGAGGTGGAAGTGGAAGTTGGGGAATTCCTTCTCCAGTTCCAAGAAGTCCTCTACAAAGAATGCCTCCACCAGTGCCCTTGCACCATAGAAGAAGTGCATCTCACGGTCGCGGGTCTGCAAGGTCTTTGTCATGTGCATAATCTGTGCGCGCAGAGGTGCCATACCGGCGCCGCCGCCCACCCAAATCATTTCTTTCTTCGAATCGAAGATGGGATGGAAGTCGCCGTAAGGACCACTCATAATCACCTTGTCGCCGGGTTTCCTTGCGAAGATATACGACGAGGCGATACCCGTGGGTACATCCTGGAAGCCCACCTCGGGACGCGGCTTGAACGGCGTGGTGGCAATACGCACCGTAAGCGTGATGCGGTCGCCCTCAGCGGGATAGTTGGCCATTGAATAGGCCCTGATGGTGTCTTCGGGGTTGTGTGCCTTAAGCGAGAAGATGTTGAACTTCTCCCACGACGGCAGATAGTCTGCGCCAATGTCGTCTTTATCGAAGTCCTTGTCGTAGTCGATGCAGTCGTAGGCGGGAATCTTGATTTGGGCATAGGAACCCGGAATGAAGTCCATGTGTTCTCCCGGCGGCAGCGCCACGATAAACTCTTTGATGAACGACGAGACGTTCTTGTTGGAAATGACGGTGCACTCCCACTCCTTCACGCCAAGCACGCTCTCGGGCACCTTTATCTTCAGGTCGCCCTTCACCTTGCACTGGCAGCCGAGGCGCCAATGATCCTTTATCTCCTTGCGGGTGAAGTGAGGACGTTCTGAGTCGAGAATCTCGCCGCCGCCCTCAAGCACCTGCACCTTGCACTGTCCGCACGATGCCTTTCCACCGCAGGCGGAGGGAAGGAAGATGCCGTTCTCGTTGAGAGTGGTCATAAGGCTGCTGCCCTGTCCCACAGAGATGGTCTTGTCGCCGTTGATTTCGATGTTCACATTACCGCTGGGCGAGAGATAACTCTTGGCCACAAGCAGAATAACAACTAAAAGGAGAATCGTGATAAGAAAAACTCCTATACTGGTCAATATGAATTCTATCATGCTGTAATCCTCCTCTTATTAAATGTTGAGACCTGAGAAGCACATCATGGCCATGGCCATGAGTCCTACTGTGATAAATGTGATGCCGAGGCCTTGAAGCGGTTTCGGCACATCGCTGTACTGCATTTTCTCCCTGATGGCACCCATCGAGACAATGGCCATCGTCCAACCGATGCCGCTGCCCAATGCGTAGACGAGGGCATCGAGGATGCCGCCGATATACTGTGAGCTTGACGGGTCGAGATTGATGCGCTGCTGCATGAAGAGCGAAGCACCCATGATGGCGCAGTTGACGGCTATCAGGGGCAGGAAGATACCAAGTGCTGCATAGAGCGAAGGGGAGTAACGCTCCACCGTCATCTCCACCAACTGCACCATACCGGCAATGACGGCGATGAAGAGGATAAAGCTCAGATACGACAGGTCCACACCTTCAATCAGGCAGTTGGGACCCAGCACCTTGGTTTGAAGGAGATAATCTACGGGCACGGTGACCATAAGCACGAAGGTGACGGCCATACCCAATCCAAGTGACGTCTTTACATTCTTCGACACGGCCAAGTAGGAGCACATGCCCAGGAAGAATGCGAAAATCATATTGTCGACAAAAATCGACCTGAAAAACAAACTAATCAGATGGTCCATAATTATTTCTCCTTATAAAAATAAGCCCTGTGAATCCAGATAACACATCCCAGCAGAATCAAGGCCATGGCAGGCATTGTCATCATGCCGTTGTTGAGGTAACCCATGTCGTAGCACGACTCCGGTATAATTTGGAATCCCAAGAGAGAGCCGCGTCCGAAGAACTCGCGCACAGCACCCACGATGACCAGAATCATGGCATATCCCAGTCCGTTGCCGATACCGTCGAGGAAGCTGGGCCAAGGTTTGTTCATCATGGCAAAAGCTTCAAGGCGTCCCATCAGGATACAGTTGGTGATGATGAGACCCACATAGACAGAGAGCTGCACACTGACGTCGTAGGCGAAAGCCTTGAGTATCTGGCTCACGATGGTTACCAGCGTGGCCACCACCACCAGCTGTACGATGATACGGATGCGGTTGGGGATGGTCTTGCGCAGAATTGAGATAATCACATTTGAAAAAGCCGTAATGACCGTTACGGCCAGTCCCATGACGATGGCCGGTTTAAGTTGCGAGGTAACAGCCAATGCGGAGCAGATGCCAAGCACCTGAACCAGGATAGGATGGTCGAGGTTCAGAGGGTTGGCAAAAGCCTCTTTATTTTGTTTTGAAAATAAACTGCTCATAATGCCAAGATTTATTTGTTGCCTTTAAGAAACTTCACATACTTGCCTATACCTTCCTGAAGCATGTCGTTCACACCATTGGAAGTGAGGGTGGCACCGGTGACGGCATCCACCTGACATTCCTCGTTGGAGGGATTCTTCACCACGCCAAGGCCGACGGCACCTGTACCGGTGAATATCTTCTTTCCCTTGAAGAGGTCTTGCCAAGCCTTGCTGTCCTTGATTTCAGCGCCGAGACCTGCCGTCTCGCTTTCGTGGTTGAAGTAGGCACCATAAACAGTCTGCTTGTCGTCATTGATGGCGATATAGCCGCTGATAGGTCCCCACAGTCCCATGCCATAGACAGGTATCACGTATTTCTTGGCTCCGTCGATGTTGCATACGAAGAGCGCAAGCATTCCCTTCTTGTAGTCGGCTGAGTTAAGTTTGAAACCATGATTCTCGTTTCCTTCTTTCGCTATCTCGAAGGTGCCGTTCAGATTGAGCACATCGTCGCGAAGCACCACCTCTTTGTATTTTTCAGCTGCCTCGCTGTCGGAGAGCCCACGGATGTCAAGCGCATAGAGAATCTGTTTTTTCTTGTCGAGAGCGACATTGGCGTCCTGGCGGTCTTTCAGTACCTGATACACGAATGCCAGCAGGAATGCCACCACTATCACCAAAATGGTGGAGTAAACAATTGTATACACGTTAGAGTTCGTGTTGAACCCTTTCTTATTGTCATTTGCCATGGCGGTCTACTATTTAGTGTTACGTTTCATGCGTTTCGAGATGTTGCGCTGAACCACGCAATAGTCGATAAGCGGTGCAAACATGTTCATGAGCAGAATGGCGAGCATCATGCCCTCTGGATAGCCGGGATTCATCACGCGTATGATGACAGCCATCGCGCCGATGAGGAAACCGTAGATGTACTTGCCACATTCGGTGCGGGCGCTCGTCACGGGGTCGGTGGCCATGAAGACGGCACCGAAGGCGAAACCGCCAAGAATGAGATGCTCATAGAAGGGAATGGTCGACTGTCCCGTAGCCCTGAAGATGAAGGCCATCAGGGCACCTCCCACAAACACGCTAAGCATGGTTTTCCAAGAGGCGATACCCGTCCAGAGGAGGATGATGGCACCGATAGCGATAGCGATGACGCTGGTCTCGCCGATAGAGCCGGGAATGAAACCCAAAATCATGTCGCTCATGCTGGCAGAGTTTTCAAGTCCTAAGGAGAGTTCACCAAGCGGTGTGGCCTGCGTAAAACCGTCGGGCAACTGGTTGCCGAGACCGAATATCTTATCGGTGGCCACCCAGACAGCGTCGCCGCTCATCTTCTGCGGGTAGGAGAAGAAAAGGAAGGCGCGTGCCACGAGAGCCACGTTGAAGATGTTCATGCCCGTACCGCCGAAAATCTCCTTTGCGAATATCACGGCAAATGCGCAGGCGATGGCGAGAATCCACAGCGGGCAGTTCACCGGCACAATCATCGGTATGATGATACCGCTCACGAGGTAGCCTTCCTGGATTTCCTCGTTTTTCCATTGTGCCCAGGCAAATTCGATGCCCAGTCCCACGATATAGCTTACCAGAATCTTCGGAAGCACTGCGAAGAATCCATAGAAGAAGATTTCGAAGAAGCCCGCTTGCCCCAGGGTGCCGGCAGCCAAGTAGTTCTGATAGCCCACATTGTACATACCAAAGAGCAAGGCGGGTACAAGGGCAATCACGACGACACTCATGATTCGCTTCGAATCGATGGCATCATGAATGTGCGTGCCACTCTTTGAGGTGGTGTTCGGCACATAGAGGAACGTCTCTATACCATCGAAAATACTGCGGAATGCATGCAGCTTCCCTTCTTTCTCGAAGGAAGGCCTTATATTATCAAGATATTTTTTCAGTGACATAATGAATCATATTAAATGTGACAATTATCATGCATTCTCTTTTCTCAGCATGTCGAGCCCCTCACGCACAATGCGCTGCAGCTCAAGCTTGGAAGAACATACAAATTCGGCCACGGCGAAGTCTTCAGGAGCCACTTCGTAAATACCCAATTGCTCCATCTTGTCGATATCGCCGGCAATAAGCGCCTTGATGAGATATTCGCTGTAGATATCCATCGGAAGCACCTTGTCGTATTCGCCGCTCATAATCATGTGACGCTCACCGCCTTTCACACGGGCGTCGAGGGTGTAGCTGCGCTTGCCCTGCATCCATGTGAAATAGCTCCTGTTGGAGGAGAATTCAGAGAGGCGCGGCATAATCCATCCGAACAGTTCGTCTCTGTCGTCGCCCTCGGGTATCACCGTCACCTCTGAGGTGAACGGTCCTACAAAATCATCGGCAGCACTCTTCCTTCCGGTGAGCGGATTGCCGTTGATGATACGGTTGTTGGCGTTCTGGTCTACTTGACCCTTGAGAATGTCGGTCAGACTCTGGCCCACCTTCACCTCATAATAGCAGGGAGATTTCACCTCGCTGCCAGCCAGGGCAATGGTCTTGCGAAGATCCACTTTGCCGGTGCGGAAGAGTCGTCCGATGAAGATCACAGCCATGGGGTCTACCGTCCAAACCACTTCCCCTTTGTTCACGGGGGCAAGATGGTTCACATGCACGCCGACGTTGGCAGCAGGACATGGACCGTCGAAGACGTTTATCTCCACATCTTTCATTTTGCTAAGTCTGTCGTTGCTGCTGGGTGATATGCCCAGATAAGTTTTTGCAATGCGTGACAATGCGGAGAGACCTGTTTGAAACTCGTCTTCATTGCCTTCCAACTGGAAGTTGAAATCGGCGGAGAGAGGCATGTCGCGGAAAGCGCTTACAAAGATGGCTTTCGGCGTGATTCCCGGTTCTGCCGACACAGCATAGGGCAACTGTTTGACATAGCCAAACAAGCCCGCTTCGAGAAGAAGATTCTTCACGTCTTGTACCGACATTTTCGACACGGTTTTCACCCCAAAGTCTTTGTAGACCTGTTTGGAGTCGGCTTTCACCTTCACACACAACAATTTTCTCCTTTCGCCTCGCAGCACAGAAATCACCTCTCCGCTGACCGGAGAAGCGAACCCTACCTCGGGATACCTTTTGTCTACGAACAAAAAGTCGCCAGCCTTTACATTGTCGCCTTCGCGGACCACCACTTTGGGCATGACGCCAGTGAAATCGTCAGGCACCAATCCGATGACCTCGCTTTCTGATGCGCTGCGCTTCTCCTTCGTGGCTACACCGTTCAGACGAATGTCTAAGCCTTTGTGTAACTTAAAAATAGCCATATATGTTAAACTTAAAAATAATAAAAATATTTTTCCAAATCGGATACGTCATACATTGGGGAGACCTCATTTTGACTCATCTGGATATCATTCGTAGTCAGATTAACTACGCAAAAATAGCAAAAATCATTGAAAAAAGAAACAAAAACTCTTTATTTTTCTATATTTAATGTAATTTTGCCGCAAAAAGAGAGCCATAAAAAAGTCGAGAACCATAATTAATTACACGTTATGGACAATAGTGGGTGTTGTGATAACGTTGTTTCTGCTGTTAAAAATACCAGCTGTACAACGCTTATTAGGTACCCAGGTGTCGCAGGTCGTAGGTAAGAAAATAGGGGCCGACGTGCAGGTGGGACGCGTGGGATTCCAGTTGCCCAACCGCATCATCTTGGACGATTTTCTCGTTTACGACCAGTCGCACGATGAGATGCTGAAAGCTTCCCGTGTGTCGGCGAGTGTATCTATCTTGCCGCTCATGTCCGACAAGATTGTGGTTACTTCCGCCCAATTGTTCGGTCTTGACGCCCATCTTGTGAAGGAGACCCCTGACAGTCCGTTTAATTTCCAATTTGTACTCGATTCGTTGAAATCGGACGACAACAAGCCCAAGACCCCTCTCGACCTTTCCATCCACTCGCTCATTATCAGGAACGGCTCTCTCAGTTATGACGTAAAGAGTGAGCCCGACAAAGACAGTTTCTGTGGCAATCATGTCCGATTGACGGGATTAAGCAGTCATATCATACTCAATAAGTTGACAGACAATTCTTTGGATTTGAAAATCAAGCGTCTGTCGTTTGCTGAATCGAAGGGTTTTGCCGTGAAAGAATGCACTTTCTCGCTGGTGGCTGATACCACACAGGCCACCATTCCGGAATTCGATTTGCGTCTGCCGCAGTCGAATTTCCACACCGACAGCATTCAAATTCAATTCCATCACCCAAAGGAAAGCGGCGCCCTCACACTAAAGTCGTTCAAGACTTCTCTGTACGACACTAAGATTTGTCCTTCCGACTTCTCCAGTTTCATTCCTTCGCTCAAGAACGCCGACACACCTTATATGCTATCTGCCAGTGCAACAGGTAGTTTAAAGAATATTGTTATACCTTCTGTTCAACTCCATTCAGACGATGATCAGGTACGTCTGCAAGGCAATGGTCACTTGAACTTGACGAAAGCAGCACCCGAATGGTTCGCACACATAGATGATTTGCATTTGGGTGTGGTGGCCATCGACCGCTTGGCTGCTCAGACAGGCACCCGAATCCAAATACCCGCCACGATGATGAGGCTTGGCAGCATTGGTTTTGAGGGCGACTTGGGCGGTGACGGTTCTCATTCGTCGTGCATGGGCAATTTGGTCACGGATGCCGGTGATGCCGAATTGGTTTTAGATAAGAAAGGCAATACCGTGGGAGGCAGACTTATAGCCGACGAGCTTGACATAAACCGCATCTTGGACAATGACAATTTCGGCCTTCTTTCAGCGGATCTGCTCTTGGAGGCAAGTCTCCCTGTGAACAAAGCCATGACGCTGACCGCCAAGGGTAAAATAGACCATTTTGACTACAAAGGTTACGCCTATCACAACATCAATGTGGACGGCACTTACGACAAGATGCTCTTCGACGGAAAAATCAACATGGACGATGCCAACGGTCTCGCCGATTTGGCTGGAAAGCTGAACTTATCGGGTACGACCCCTGTTGCCGACATCTCAGGTACCGTGCGCAATTTCAATCCCCATGCCATGCACATCGTCGATAAATTCGACGGCAAGTCGTTTGATTTTGATATCAAGGCCAACGTCAAGGGCAATTCATTGTCGAATGTGAAGGGAACCGTCGACCTGACCGACTTCTTCATGCGTTCGCCCGACGACACCTTCTCGTTCAGCGCCCTCCATCTGGATGCTTACGACACAGAAGGTGACAACGTATTGGATATTAACAGCGACTTTGGAGAATTAACGCTTCAGGGGCGGTATGACCTTGAAAAACTGAGCGGTGCCATACAACACATTGTGAAGAGCAGGCTGCCCAATCTGCCGTTTATAAAAGGTGGCGCTGATTACGGACAAAATGATTTCACGTTTACAGCCAATCTGACAGACAGCCGATGGATGAAGGAATTTTTCAACATCGACATCACCTTGAAGGAGCCGCTGCAGTTGGATGGTGCTATCAATGCCAATGAAGGCCTTCTCGACATGACTTGCGGTGCATCAAGATTTATCTACAATGATGCTGAATATCAAGATTTTACAATTCAGGCAAAGAGCAACGACGAGCAGCTGACCGCCCTGGCTGCCATCAAGAAAAAGCAGAGCAACGGGCGCACGCTCGACCTTGGTTTAAAGACCACAGCCGCCCAAGACTTACTCCATACAGACATCTCCTTCGACAACCACGGCGACAAGTTGGACCTGCGTGGCGCACTCTCGTTCCAGTCGTCATTCTTTGTCGACTCTCGTAATCAACCCACCGCACACATTACGATTCATCCATCGGAAATCACCATCAACGACACCATCTGGAATATAGAACCTTCCGACATACTCGTGTCGCAATCACGCTTGATGGTAGACCATTTTGAGATTGGCAACAACGATCAGCATCTCGCCATTTCAGGCAATGTGACCCGTGAAGGCAACGACTCCATCATTGCCGTGCTCGACAACATAGACGTAGCGAACATTTCAGATATACTACATGTGAATGGTGTCGACTTCGGTGGTTTTGCCAGCGGTCAGGTGGCCCTACACAATATTTTCAGTGAACCGGAAGCACAGGGCGTTCTCAACGTGAGGAATTTCCAGTTCGAGGACGGTTATATGGGCGAATTGGCATTGAATGCCGACTGGAACAAGAAAGAAAACGCCATTCACCTCAATGCCCTCGCCGATGCCGGCTACAACCGCCTGACAGATATAAAAGGTTATATACAACTCTCACCGGGAGAGATTGATTTGCACATAGACGCCTATCACTCCCCATTAGAATTCCTTGAGCGGTTCTGTGGTTCATTCATGGACAACATCGATGGTGATATTGTGGGCAATTTCCGCATTTTCGGCCCGCTCAGCGCAATCAATCTCGAGGGAAAAGGCGTGGCAAACGGCGAGGCCGACATCACCCCGCTCAACACGCACTATACCCTGCACAACGACATGATACTGATTGTGCCCGACCATCTGATTTTCAACAACGACACCGTATATGACCATGATGGCCATATTGGCTTGGTATCTGGCAGCGTGAATCACCATAATCTGAAAGATTTCACCTATAGTTTGAACATGAGCGCCCAGAATATGCTGGTTTACGACCATAAGGATTTCGGCGATCAGTCATTCTGCGGCACCGTCTATGCCACCGGCACCTGTCAAATTGAAGGCAAATCGGGTGAAATCTTCTTTGACATCGAAGCGACACCCAACAAAAACACGGTCTTCGTTTACAATGCGGCAAGTCCTGATGCGCTGAGCGACCAAGCGTTCATTCAATGGCATGATGCAACCGTGAGGCCCCAGGAAATCAATGTGATTTCCTCACCCGCCTCTTCATCCAACCGGCAGGAAAACAACGATGTGCCTTCCGACATGCGCATCAACTTTCTTATCAACGCAGTGGAAGATGCCACGCTCCGTGTGATTATGGACAGCAAAAGCGACGACTATATTGAGCTCAACGGTAGCGGTGTGCTGCGTGCCTCTTATTTCAACAAGGGCGCTTTCACGATTTTCGGCAATTATCTTGTGGACCACGGCATCTATAAGCTTACCATCCAGAACGTGATTAAGAGAGAATTCCTCTTCCAACCTGGTGGAGGCATCTACTTCGGCGGCGATCCGTACGAAGCGGCTCTCGACCTGAAAGCCATGTACACCGCCAACAGTGTGCCCCTCTCCGACCTGAATATCGGCAGCAGTTTCGCTTCCAACAACATACGCGTAAACTGTCTTATGAACATAAACGGCACCCCCGCACAACCTACAGTCGATTTCGATTTGGAATTGCCTACAATGAGCAGCGATGCCCAGGAAATGGTGCGCAGTCTTATCAACAGCGAGGAAGAACTCAACCAACAGGTTATCTATCTGCTCACGATAGGCCGTTTCTACAATCAGGACACCAATGAGGAAGAAGGTGCGCAAAGCAGGACAAGTCTTGCCATGCAAAGTTTGCTCAGCGGCACCATCAGTCAGCAGATTAATTCACTGCTCGGCAATTTTATCAATACACACAATTGGAATTTCGGCGCCAACATCTCCACGGGCGACGAAGGATGGAACAATGCGGAATATGAAGGTCTGTTAAGCGGTCGACTGCTCAACAACCGCTTGCTTATCAACGGACAGTTCGGCTATAGAGACAATCAGAATGCGACAACCACGTTTATCGGCGATTTCGACATTCAGTACCTGCTGTTGCCCAACGGCAATCTGGCCATCAATGTCTACAATCAGTCGAACGACCGCTACTTTATCAAGAACAGCCTCAATACGCAAGGAGTCGGCTTCATTATGAAAAAGAACTTCAACGGTTGGAGAGACTTAATCGGATTGCGTTCACGAAAAAACAAGATAGAGTATGAAGGGAAAAATGAAATACCTTCTGTCCCTGACAGCACTGTTTTTGACCGTATTACCTTCGACGGCAATGAATAAGATTGTGCAGTTACGGATATTGGAGACAAGCGATGTACATGGTTGTTTCTTCCCCTACGATTTTATAAACCGTACGCCCAAGAAGGGAACCTTGGCTCGGGTGAACACCTATGTGAAACGACTCCGTGAGGAGTATGGGGAGAACCTGCTGCTTTTCGACAATGGCGACATCCTTCAGGGACAGCCCACCTGTTACTACTGCAACTATGTGAAGCCCGACTTGCCTAACGTGGCTGCGGAAATCGTCAACTACATGGGGTACAATGCCGAAACAATAGGCAATCATGACATTGAGACCGGACATGCCGTTTACGACAAATGGATAAAGGAGGTGGCCTGCCCGATGCTGGGAGCCAATGTGATTGACACCCAAACAGGCAAGCCCTATCTCGAGCCCTATACCATTCTCACCCGTGAAGGGGTGAAGATAGCGGTTCTCGGCATGCTTACGCCTGCCATTCCCAATTGGCTCAACGAAGAACTGTGGAGAGGACTCCGTTTTGAAGAATTGGTGACTTGTGCGAGGAAGTGGATGGACCACATCCAGAAGAACGAGCATCCTGATATCGTCATTGGCCTGTTTCATTCAGGCAGAGAGGGCGGCATCGTAACGGATGAATATGCAGAGGATGCGGCTCTCGCCGTAGCAAAAGAAATAGGCGGTTTCGACCTTGTGTTGTATGGCCACGACCACACCACACATTGCGAAGAAATGACCAATGTGGAGGGCAAGAAAGTGTTATGCCTCGACCCGTCGAGCAATGCCTTCAACGTGGCTGACGTGAAAATCACGGTTACATTGAAGCGAGGGAAGGTTATAGGCAAAAAGGTGACCGGTGAACTGGTGAACATCGGTAACGAAGCCGTCGACGAGGAGTTCGTGGCGAAATTTACGAGCACGATTGATTCGGTCAAGGCCTATGTGAATCGTAAGATAGGCATATTTGAAGAGCCCCTCTATACGCGCGACTGCTATTTCGGAAGTGCCGCCTTCACCGATTTCATTCACGACCTCCAGCTGCAGCTTACCGGTGCCGACGTCTCCTTCAATGCCCCACTCTCTTTCGACACGAAGATTCCTGCCGGCGATGTGTGCGTGAGCGACTTGTTCAACCTGTACCGCTATGAAAATCAGTTGTATGTGCTTCGCATGACCGGTGAGGAAATAAGGAAACACCTTGAGATGAGTTACGACCTGTGGGTGAATACGATGAAGTCGCCCGACGATCACATCATGCTTTTGGAAGAACCCAAAACTGAATTCCCGCAACGATACTTCTTCAAGAACTTGGCCTTTAATTTTGACAGTGCTGCCGGAATTGACTATGTGGTGGATGTAACCCGTCCTGATGGTGAAAAGGTGCAAATACTGCAGATGAGCAATGGGGAGCCCTTCTCGGAAGACAAATGGTACAAAGTGGCGATGAACAGTTACCGTGGCAACGGAGGTGGTGAACTGCTCACAAGAGGTGCCGGCATACCCCATGAAGCGCTCAAATCGCGCATCATCTACCAAAGCGAGTACGACCAGCGCTTTTACTTGATGCAAGAGATTGAAAAAGCAGGCGTGTTGTCTCCAAAGGCTCACAACAACTGGCGTTTTGTGCCCGACGAATGGACAATCCCCGCTATCGAGAGAGATAAAGCCTTGCTATTCAATGTGTTTAATCCCGACAAAAAATGAACGAATATTGGGTGTTATTCCTAAAGAGCGAACTCTTGTTCGTGAACGACGAAGAGGGGAACTGCCATCTTGACTTTCAACCCTTGCCGCCGGTGAAGGAGAGCGACATAAAGGTGCTGTTCAAATATCACACCGGCGACGGCATTGCGGTAAATGTGATTCAGACAGATGTGATGCCATCCGACGGTCGGTATCAACACAGCACCCTCCGCGAGTCTTATTACCATCTTTCTGAAAAAGAGTTTCTGTTGGCAGGCAAGAGTTGGGAACTGCTTTACTGGCACCTCCACACCCGCTATTGCGGCGCCTGTGGCACCCCCACTGTCATAGACACCGAAATCTCCAAGAAATGTCCCTCATGTGGCGAGGAATATTGGCCGTTGCTGAATGTGGCGGTGATATGCCTTATATATCGTGGTGATGAAGTGCTGATGGTCAGGGCGAAGACCTTCCGTTCCAATTTCTATGGACTTGTAGCCGGTTTCGTGGAGACTGGCGAGACGCTTGAAGACGCATTGCGCCGCGAGGTATATGAAGAGACCTCGCTGCGTATAAAGAACATCCGTTATTTCGACAGTCAGCCCTGGCCGTATCCATGCAATCTCATGGTGGGATTCTATGCGGAATATGATTCGGGGGAACTGCACCTGCAGTTTAGCGAACTGGAACGGGGCGGTTGGTTTCACCGCGACCACTTGCCCAACCTTCCTCAGAAGATGTCGATAGCCCGCAGGCTCATTGACCATTGGTTGGAGGAGGGCAATCCTGATTAGTCCTCTAACTATTTACACAGGGCGTAAAATTCGGCGAGCGCCGCCTTTGGCACGCCCAACTCTACCATTCTGTCTAAGTCGCTTTTTGCCTCTTCCTTTCTGCCCATACGGATTCTCACATCAAATCGGTTGAGCAAATAGTCGGTGTTGCCACTGTCTAAGCGAATGGCCTGACTGTAGTCATATTCTGCTGGTTCCAACAAATCCCTTTCCATCTCTATACCGCCACGTGCCGCATACGCCAACGCACTGTCGGGATATTGTTCCACCAGCAGGTTGATGTCGTTCATCGCATCCGTATATTTGAAATCCTTTTGATTGGCAAGGGCAAGCCCCAGTTGGGCGTCAAAGTTGCGTGGCGTGATTTTCAGCACCTCCCGGTATCCGTCGCAGGCCTCTTTGTATTTTCCTTGCTTCATGTAGGTGAAAGCCCGAAAATACAGCGCGGAGATGTTGTTGGGTGTCCTTTCAAGAATGAGGTCGTATTCTTTTTGTGCATACGTCCACTGTCCCAGCATCATGTTCCATGAGGCTTTCTTCAGCCGGAAGTCAATGTTGTCGGGTTGTTTTGCCAGTTCCTCGTTGGCAGCGTTTAGGGAGTCTTTCATTTGCTCATAGCTCAGCTCCTGTGCATGAAGATGCAGGCAGCAGGAGCAGAGCAAGGCAAATATCGTCGAGCTTAGTTTCATCTGTGGGAAATACAGGAAAGGCGCTTTATGCGTTCAAAATCTGTTCGGCTATCCAAGCGCCCACCTCTTCGGTGGTATAAGATTTTGCATCCGCTACCTGAATGTCCGGCGTACGCACCAGTTTGGTGATACTGTCATTCACGGTTTTCCGAATCAGGTTGGCCTCTTCGGTGAGTGAGAAATACTCAAGCAGCATGGCAGCAGACAATATCTGTGCCAAGGGATTGGCGATATGCTTGCCGGCGGCCTGAGGCCATGAGCCATGTACGGGTTCGAACACAGGGGTGTCGTCGCCGGTTGATGCAGAAGGCAGCAAACCCATGGAGCCTGAGATGCAGCTACCCTCGTCGGTGAGTATGTCGCCAAACGTATTCTCTGTGACCATTACATCAAAGAATTTCGGTTCTGCTATCATGCGCATGGCAGCATTGTCTACATACATGAAATCGACTTTTATATCAGGATATTGGGGTGCCATCTCCTGGGCGATTTGTCTCCACAACCTGCTTGATGCCAGCACGTTGGCCTTGTCCACCACCGTAAGGTGTTTCCTTCTTTGCTGGGCATATTTGAATCCCACTTTCAGGATACGCTCTATCTCGGGGCGGGTGTAGTAGTTGGTGTCGTAAGCTTTGTCGTTGTCTTGGTATTTCTCACCGAAATACATACCGCCAGTGAGTTCCCTGATGCAGACGAAGTCGGCATCCTTTACAAGTTCTGTTTTCAGTGGACTGAGATGCAACAGACTTTCAAAAGTCTGGATGGGACGGATGTTGGCATAGAGTCCCAAACGTTTTCTCATGGCCAACAGTCCCTGCTCCGGTCTTACCTTGGCTGTAGGATTGTTGTCGAAGCGCAAATCACCTATTGCGGCAAACAGCACTGCGTCGGCCTCCTTGCAAACTTGATAGGTCTCCTCGGGGAAAGGGTCGCCCACCTCGTCGATGGCATGGGCACCGATGAGGGCATGATGATACACAAATTCGTGACCGAATTTCTTTGCAATGGCATCAAGCACCGTCACGCCCTGTTTGATAATCTCGGGTCCAATTCCGTCGCCAGGTAAAACAGCTATATTCAGTTTCATGTT
>CAJONT010000350.1 GCA_905235975.1 uncultured Prevotella sp. | reverse complement strand
TACAGGTGGATTGACCCCAAATTCCAATTCAACGCGGGCGTGATGCTGCAGCCGCAACACTCCAAATACCTGCAAGACTACCAGGGCATTCACGTTGATACCACCCGAAACGTGACCAACTTCTCGCCCACACTCGACTTCAGATACCGTTTCTCGAAGGTGAGCAACCTCAGAATCAACTACAGAGGTACCACCTCGCAGCCGGGCATGAGCGACCTGCTTGAAATAGTGGACGACAGTGACCCCCTCAACATCAAAATAGGTAACGCGGGACTGAAACCCTCGTTCACCAACAACTTCAGGCTCTTCTACAACAACTACATACAGAACCACCAGAAGGGCATCATGACGTTCCTCAACTACAACACCACCCGCAACAGCATCAGCAACAGGGTGACGTATGACGAGCAAACCGGTGGTAGAACGACAAGGCCGGAAAACATCAACGGCAACTGGAGCCTGAACGGCGCCTTCATGTATAACATGGCCATCGACACCGTGGGACACTGGAACGTGAACACCTTCACCAACTACAACTACAACCACTACGTGGGCTACCTGACGCTGGACCGCAACACGGGCGCGCAGAAAAACGTGACTCGCACCACCACCATAGGCGAGAGAGTGAGCTTCGCATACAGAAACGACTGGCTTGAGGTGGAGCCGAACGGCAACTTCAACTACACCCACGCCAAGAACAAACTGCAGAGCAACAGCGACCTCGACACATGGCAGTTCTCTTACGGCCTGAACACTGTGGTCAGGCTCCCCTGGGGAATGCAAGTGGCCTCTGACATACACGAGAACTCGCGAAGGGGCTACAACGACAACTCGATGAACACCAACGAGCTGGTGTGGAACGCGCAAGTGAGCCAGTCGTTCCTCAAAGGCAACCGACTGAACGTGTCGCTCCAATTCTATGACATCCTGCAGAATCAGAGCAACTTCAGCCGCTCTCTCAGTGCCATGCAGCGCAGCGATACCGAGTACAATAGCGTCACCTCCTATGCCATGCTCCACGTGATTTACCGCATCAATGTGTTCGGCGGCCGCAACAGGCAGGATGCCGAACAGGGCCCCGGCGGTGCTCAGCCGCCCTTCGGACGCCCCGGCGGTCTCGGCGGCGGTGGCGGCCGGCCCGGTGGATTCGGCGGTGGCCGTCCCGGCGGCGGCTTCGGAGGCCCCAATATGGTGGATTAGAATATGAAAAAGAGAGCCATTTGGCTCTCTTTTTTTGATGGCGGCGGCTTTTAGGGGGCTGCCATTGATGGATAATGATGGAGAGAGCCTGATGGCTCTCTTTTTTGATGGCAGCGGTTTCGGTGGCTGCCTGGCGGTTTTCTTCGGTGGCTGCCGTTTGGGCTTTAATCTTCGTCGAGGTCGTCATCCTCTTCGTCGAAGCCGAAGAGGACGGGGTCGACGAAGGCATCCATTTGACGGCGGTCGCGCTTGGTGGGGCGACCGGTGCCGCGTGCCCGGTCGACGAAACCGCTGATGCGGCTCATCTCCAGCAGCTCATACTGCTTGGGGTCGGTGACATTCTCGTAGATCTCAGGGACGAGCTTCGCCCCCACACGCTGCTCTATGCACTGCAACACACGGAAGGAGTAGGTGATGGGCGGCTTGCGCACGCTCACCACTTCGCCCACCTTCACGGGGCGTGAGGGCTTCACATTCATGCCGCCTATCGTCACGCGCCCGTTCTTGCAGGCGTCGGCGGCTATGCTGCGGGTCTTGAAGATGCGTGAGGCCCACAGCCACTTATCTATTCGCGCTTCATTCATGATGATGGGGTATTTGGGGGAGGGGGTGGTCAGAGAGGTCCGAGTGGTCTGAGTGGTCTGAGTGATCTGAGTACTCTGATTACTCCGAGTACTCCGATTACTCCGATTACTCCGAGTATTCCGATTGCTCCGATTGCTCCGCCTGCGGCGCGGCCCCTGCTCCGCCTGCGGGGCCTTGGCCCTCTGCGAGGGCGGTGGGGGTGCCTTCCTCTGTCTTGGGCTTCTTTTTCTTTGGGGGGCGCCGGTTGAATTGGTTCATGGTGATGTCGATGCCGGCGAACACGAAGCTCTTGATGATTTCTACGGCGGTGTCGAGGGAGGGGGCGAGCACTTCGTGCTCTTCGTCGGTGAATTCGCTCAGGACGAAATTTACCTGCGAGCCGCGGGGGTAGTCATTGCCTAAACCCACCCGCAGGCGGGGGTAGTCGGAGCCGATGAGCTGCTGGATGTGCCCAAGACCGTTGTGCGTGCCGGCACTGCCGTGCGCCTTCAGACGGAGCGTGCCAAGGGGCAGCGACAGGTCGTCGGAGATGACAAGCATGTGGTGCTCGTCGATGTTCTCCTTGTTCAGCCAGTACCGCACGGCATTGCCGCTCAGGTTCATATAGGTGGTGGGCTTCAGCAGAAACAGCTTGCGTCCCCGCACACTGCACTCTGCCACATAGCCGTAGCGGCGGTCGTCGAAAACAATATTGGACGCTTTCGCAAAAGCGTCCAATACCATATAGCCGATGTTGTGGCGGGTGGCGGCGTATTCGGCGCCGGGATTCCCCAAGCCCACAATCAGAAACTTGTCCATAGCAGGGGATAGGAGGATTACTCTGCGCTGTCCTCACTCTGGGAAGCTGCCGACATGGCGGCACGTGTACGCTTGATGGTACACACAATCACTTCCTTGCTGGTGGCTATCTCAAGACCCTCGAAGTGGAGCTCGCCCACCTTGATGCTCTTACCGATGTGCAGCTTGGTCACGTCGACGTCGAGCTTCTCAGGAATCTGCTTGTAGGGAGCAGTCACGTTGATCTTGCGGATGGAAAGGTTCAGACGACCACCGTCGCGCACACCCTGGGCAAGACCCACAAGGTTGACGGGGATACCGATGGTGAGGGGCTTCTCTTCGGTCACCTCGTAGAAGTCGACGTGCAGCACAGCGTCGGTCACGGGGTGGAACTGCAGCTCCTTGATCACGGCCACATGGGCTTCACCTTCGATGTCGAGGTTCACCACATACACGTGGGGGGTGTAAATCACCTTGCGAAGGTCGCGGGCGGATACGGCAAATGACAGAGCCTCGGGAAGGCCGTTCTCGCCACGGCGCTCGCCATAAAGGTTGCAGGGCACTTTGCCCTCTTTGCGAAGTTCACGGGTGGCTTTCTTGCCAGACTCGGTTCTCTTGATACCGCTCAGATTGATTTCTCTCATAATTGTTGTGTTACTCTAAATTAAGTGTTTGAAAATGTAATCAGTTTGCTTAATTCGCCATCACACGAATGCCCACAGGGGCCGGTGCGCTAAAAAAGCGGTGCAAAGGTACTACTTTTTTCCGAATCTAAAAACATTGCACGCTTTTTCACGCGTTTTTTCTTCAAAAATGTGCGCTTTTTCCTTTTTTACACTTGCAGGTAAAGAATTTTTTATTATTTTTGCATCATCCTTTGAAAATCGAAACTTATTATTGAAAGATACACTAAAAAATTATGATAAACAGAGAACTCATTAGAATAAAGGTGGTCCAGCTTACTTATGCTTACTATCAAAACGGATCCAAAAACATGGCCAACGCCGAAAATGAGCTGTTCTACAGTCTGTCGAAAGCCTACGACCTCTATAATTACCTGCTCATGCTCATCTGTGCTGTCACCAAAGAGGAGGGCAGAAGACTGCAGATTGCCACACAAAGGGCTGAAAGAGAAAACCTGCCCATGCCCAACATGAAATTCGTAAACAACAAGTTTGCTGAGCAACTGGAAGACAATGACATGCTCGTGGAGTTCAGGGAAAGACAGAAAAAACTCACCTGGGACGACCATCTCGAGTTTGTCAGGAAACTGTGCAACCAGATTGAGATGAGCCCCATCTACCTCGAATATATGGAGAGCGACGAACAATCGTACGAGGCCGACAGGGAGCTCTGGAGAAAGATATACAAGACGATGGTGCAGGACAACGAAGACCTGGCTGCCGTGCTCGAGGAGAAAAGCCTCTACTGGAACGACGACAAAGAGGTGGTGGACACCTTCGTGCTCAAAACCATCAAGCGATTTGATGAAAAGGCGGGCGCCGCACAGGAACTGCTGCCGGAATTCAAAGACCTTGAGGACAAGGAGTTCGCACGCAAACTGTTCAGGGCTACCATCCTCAACGCCGACACCTATCAGCGCTATATGAGCGAGACATCGAGGCACTGGGACTTCTCACGGCTCGCCTACATGGACGTGGTAATCATGCAGATTGCCATCGCCGAGATGATGACCTTCCCGAATATCCCCATCAGCGTCACCATCAACGAATACGTCGACCTGGCCAAGGTGTACAGCACCTTCAAGAGCAGCGGATACATCAACGGCATGCTCGACGCCATCGCACGACACCTCATTCAGGAGGGCCTGCTCCTAAAAC
>CAJONT010000349.1 GCA_905235975.1 uncultured Prevotella sp. | reverse complement strand
TATGGGGGAGCAGATGAGTCTTTCGAGGGACATGAATTCGTGCTCCATGGATACAACACCCAAGGAAGAGTGTATATCAACTGGGGATGGGATGGTGAAGAAGACGGATATTTCGACCTCTCATCGCTGTACATCTGGATGGGATTCTACAACTTCAATGTTTACCAGGATATGGTGTTGAGATGCGCACCAAACAGCATAGCGTGCGACACCGTCGCCGTGGCCCTTACGCAACCCGGGACACTTGAAGAGAACCTCACACAAGAGCAACGCGACAGCGTGGTGGCGCTCGTCGTAGAAGGACCGCTCAACGGCTCCGACCTGAGACTGCTGCGCGAAATGGCAGGTTCTGACGCCTACGGACACGGTACCATGGGGCATCTGTCGTGGCTCGACCTGAGCAAGGCGCATATCGTGGCAGGTGGGGAGCCTTACCGAATAGTGGGTGACAACGAATGGCGAACAGCAGATGACGAGATGCCCGACTTCGCTTTCGACAATTGTGCTTTCCTCATCAAAGTGACCTTGCCGAATGACCTGAAACACTATGGAAAAGGGGTGTTCGCCAACTGTTTTAACCTTGACTCCGTGAAAGTGACGGCTGGTGAAGAGAGCGACTTCATCGTGACAGAGCATTTCGTGCTTAACGCCGAAGGGACGGAACTTATCGAGTGTCTGCCCAGTGAGGATGTGCATTATCAAGTGCCAGGTGGAGTGACCACCATCTGCGACTATGCTTTTGCCGGCAAATACCTGTACGAAAGACTGTCGCTGCCGCCTTCGGTGAATACAATAGGTGCCTATGCCTTCAACAGATGCTTCGACCTGAAACGTACCTATCTCTACAGTGAGGAACCGCCCGCAATCGATGATACGGCTATCGATAAACTCGACCTGTCTCTTCGCTACCTCTATGTACCCAAAGGGTCTATAAGCAAATATAAAAACGCTCAGGGGTGGAAAGACTATGGCTCAAGGATAATGGAATTCGATGCCGAAACGGGCATAGAGACGGTGCAACAGCACGAAACACCGGTCACTCAGGGTGTCTATACACTCGACGGAATGCAAGTGAGTCAACAACAGCAGCACTTGCCGCAGGGCATATATGTGAAAAACGGCAGGAAATTCGTGAAAAAATAATCAATGATAGAAAAAAGACGGAGCGCAACCCTTGAGATTGCGCTCCGTCTTTTACTTCGTCTCTATCTCCTCTTTCATGTCTATGAACTGCCTCTTTGCATCATAAAACTCGTACTGCAAAAAGGCCATCATCTGAGAAGATACTACATGCACACCAAAACCATACTTGAGCTGCCACTTGCGTTTCAGTGATACTAAGCCCTGATTGATGTAGGCGGCTACATAGGGGTGTACGTGTAGGTAGAATGTCTTGACGCCAATCTTGTTGACCAGATAATCAATCTTACTCTCTAATTGATCCGTGAAAAGGATACTCGCCTTGATCTTTCCTTTTCCAAAACAGGTGGGACAGGTCTCTTCCACATTCACATCCATGGCGGGACGGACACGCTGACGCGTTATCTGCATAAGGCCGAACTTGCTCAGTGGCAAAATGTTGTGTCGTGCACGGTCTTTCTGCATGTTCTTGCACATACGCTCATAGAGCATCTGACGGTCTTCGGCCAAATTCATGTCGATGAAGTCGACTACAATGATGCCTCCCATGTCGCGCAAACGCAACTGACGTGCCAATTCGTCGGCAGCACCTAAGTTTACGTCAAGCGCATTGGCCTCCTGACCGTTCACACCGCGCGCTCGGTTGCCGCTGTTCACATCCACTACGTGAAGGGCCTCCGTATGCTCGATAATGAGGTAGGCTCCGTGCTTGTAGTTCACCGTCTTGCCGAAACTCGACTTCAACTGTTTCGAAATGTTGAAATTGTCGAATATGGGTACCTTGCCATTGTAAAACTTTACGATGTCGGCCTTCTCAGGAGCTATCAGCGTCACATAATGACGTACTTCCTTGCAAATCTCCTCGTCGTTGACGTAGATGTTCTCATACGACGGGTTGAAAAGGTCTCGAAGCATCGCAACGGCACGACCGGTCTCTTCAAACACCAATTGGGGGCGCTTCTGGATGGTCTGCACCTTCGTGATGGCATCCTCCCAGCGCTTCAGCAACACTTTGAGCTCTGTGTCAAGCTCAGCCACGCGCTTGCCCTCGGCCACCGTTCTTACGATCACACCGAAATTCTTCGGCTTGATGCTCTGAATGAGCTGCTTCAAGCGCGCCCGCTCTTCGCCGCTCTTAATCTTGGAAGAAACAGAGACTTTGTCGTTGAAGGGGATGAGCACCAGATAACGTCCGGCAAAACTCAATTCACCCGTAAGTCGTGGACCCTTCGTGGAGATGGGTTCCTTTACTATCTGCACCAATACTTCCTGACCCACCGCCAGCGTGGTGGCTATGCTGCCGTCTTTGGGCAAATCAGGCTGGTGACTCGCTTTGGATATTGGAAAAAGTCTCTTCCTGTCACTCTGTACCTGCTTTAGGTACTTCGCATATGAGTTGAATTGATTACCAAGGTCTAAATAATGGAGAAAAGCGTCGCGCTCAAAACCAACATCCACAAAACAGGCGTTCAAGCCTGGCATAAGCTTCTTTACCTTCGCAATGTAGATGTTGCCTACCGAGAAAGATACCGAGCGACTCTCGTTCTGATATTCCACCAGATTCTTGTCCTCCAGCAGTGCTATCGAAATCTCCTTCGCACGGACATCTATCACTACTTCACTCGTCATTTTCCCAATGATTACCTTGTTGTTCAATTATAACCAAAAAGGCATGTCAAGAAATTCCGTAACGGAATCCGTTGACACGCCGTGTCAGCCGAATAGACTGAGAAGCGTTGGGCGCTTGGCCTACTTGCTCTTATGTCTGTTCTTTCTAAGTCTTTTCTTACGCTTGTGCGTAGCCATCTTGTGGCCCTTTTTCTTCTTTCCGTTTGGCATAATGATAATGTTGAAATGATTTTATTTTTTGATATTAGTCGTCAATGCTCTCATCCACATCCTCGCCCTTCATCTTGCTTACGAAGCTTTTTGCCGGCTTGAAGCTGGGGAAGTCATGGGCGGCTATTACGATGGTTGTGTTCTTGGAGATATTGCGGGCTGTCTTCTCTGCTCTGTGCTTCACAATGAAACTGCCGAATCCGCGCAGATACACATTCTCTTTACGGTCTAAAAGACTCGTCTTAATCACTTCCATGAATGCCTCGACTGTCGTGGCAACGTCTTTCTTGGGTAAGCCGGTAGAGGACGAAATCTCGTTCACTATGTCTGCTTTAGTCATTTTTGCTGTAATTTTAAAATGTTATTTGTTTTTACTTCTTTTCTCTTTTGGAATGCAAATATACAAGTTTTTAGCGTGATATGAAAATTTATTTTGCTTTTTTTGATATTTTACATCCTTTTTGCTGAAATTGGGGTAACTGTCACAATTTTAAGTCCTTAAACTCTTCGTCTATAGGTGGATAACGGGATTTTGAGGATATTTCTCGTTTGTAAAAACTTTTCTTCCTCCCTTTACGCAAGCAGGCGGAGTCTCAAACTCCGCCTGCTTGCGTATAAAATTGCGTGGGTTAGAAATTCCACCAATGTTTCTTCTTCGGGGCTGCATGGTCACTCAGACGGGTCTTGCGGGCTTCGCGAATGAGGTCGTCGTAGGTGAGACCTTCTTTTATCATGCGGTATATTGTGCCCCAGTCTGGCAAACCGCCGATATTGCGGTCGTCTATAAACATATCCACTTTCAACTTGCGGGAGAAATGCTCGTTGTGTTCTTTCTTCTCTTCTGGATAGTCTCGGTTTATGGCATAGAATTCCACACCACGCTCCTTGCACCAGCGTATGGCATCATCCAGCAACACCCCCTCACGGCAACTCCACAAAATGAGCTTGTGGCGGTCGGCAATTAGCATCTTCAGCGTATCCGTGGCGAAAGGTATCTCTTCACCAATATCCGGATATTCATGCGTCACAATCGTGCCGTCAAAGTCAACAGCTATATTCATCCGTTAAATGTTAGAGTTTAATGGAGTCGTCGTCCTTGTTTGCATAGTGGCTCTTGCCATAAGTGCCGTATGAACCATAACCGTACGAACCGTAACCGTAACCACCGTAGCTCTTGCCGTACTTGCCATAGCTTTGATAGTTGCCGTATACTGAGTAGCTGCTGTAGCGGCTGTACTTGCCGTATTTGCCATAGCCGTAGTAGTAGCCGTATTTCTTCTTCGACATGTCAATACCGTTAATCACAATGGCTACATTGGGCAGCTTGCCTTCTGCGTATAGCGAGTTCACAAGACCGAAGCTTGAACGCGGCGTGTAGTCGGCGCGGCACAGGTAGACGGTGGCATCCACCACGCGGCCAATCTGCAAGGTGTCGGTCACGAGTCCCACAGGAGCGGTATCAATGATTACGTAGTCATAATGTTTTTTGAGCACATCAATCACTTCTTCCAGACTGTGACGAGAAATAAGCTCGGAGGGGTTGGGAGGAACAGGACCGGCCAACAGCAAGTCGAGGTTCTTGTTTACTTCTGATGGAATAATTTGTTTCCTAATATCCTCCTCTGTGGGATGTTCATGGCGAAGCAGGTTGGTAATTCCGAGCTTCTTTTCGTTTATCTCGAACAACTCGGCCAGACGGGGCTTGCGGATGTCAAGACCTACGATGATGACTCGCTTGTCGAGCAAAGCGAAACTCACAGCCAGGTTGGCACAGTTGAATGTCTTTCCTTCACCCGAAGTGGTAGAGGTGAACATAACCACTTTTTGGTCATCCTTCAGCATGAACTGCACGTTCGTACGCATGGCACGGAATATTTCCTCCATCTGGTTGTTCTTGTTCTCGTGTACCACAATGTCGGCTTTCGTCTTGGCGGTCTCACTGGCCACTGCCACATCAGCAATGATGGGAAGGTTGGTCAGACGTGCTACGTCGTCATGGCCTTCTATCTTGTAACGGAAGAATTTCACCAAGAAGATAAGCACACCAGGCAAAAGTATTCCAATGAGAAGGGCCACAGGGAGAATCACGGAGGGTACAGGGGTCACTTTGACAGCTGATTGAGGATACTCTATGAGTTTGCCCTTGTCGGCGGTAGCGGCAAGAGAGATGGAGTTCTCTTCACGCTTCTGGAGAAGCATAAGGTAGAGGCCGGAACGAACTTCCTGCTGACGGCCTATCTGAGTAAGCATACGCTCCTGCTCAGGTGTTGCGCTCACTTGACCCGTGTATTTGCCGTATTGGTCGGAAACAGCGTCGCGCTGAATCTCAAGTTTCTTGCGCACCTGTGCCATCGTGTTGCGGATATTGTTGCTTATCTCATCAATCTCCTCAGTGATGGGGGCAATAATGGGGCTCTCTTCTGAGGCTGTGCGCAGAAGACGGTTGCGCTGCATCACCAAGTCGTTGTACTTTGAGATAAGCGCGTTGGCGTTAGCGTCAGAGAACATATTGCTCGGGATTGTCTGATACTTGTTGCTGGGGGAATTCAATAAATTGCTTACCTCGTTTATCATGGCAATCTGTGTGTTGGCCTCAGAGAGACGCTGGTCGTACAACTGGGCTCCCGACATGGCCTGCTGGGCATTCATCCTCAGCTCGGTCATGTGGTGTTGCTTCTTGTATTCTTCAAGTTGACCTTCTGTCTCGCCAAGCTCGGCATTGATCTTCTCCAAACGGTCGTTGATAAACTTCTCTGTGCGAAGGGCCACCTCATTCTTGTCTTCGTTGGCCTGACGGTTGTAGCATACCACCAACTGTGCAAGATAATCTTTTGCTCGTTGGGGTATCTCGTCTATCACTGTCATCAAGGCTATTGAATTGCCTTTGGCTGTGGTCCCCACATTGAAATAACGCTGATATTTGAAGGAAACCGCATCAGGATTCGATATAATCACCTCCATGGTTGTACCCTCATGGAATTTTCGGGAACCATTGTTGCTGAAGGTCAGAATGCCGGCACGTGTCTTGATTACTTGGGGAAGTGACGTCAATGTCTTCTCAATTTTGTAGGGACCGGAGGTTCCACCGTCATTGTTAGAGACATAGTAGGTGCCAGATACCTTGTAGTTGTTGCCCGCACGGGTTATTGTCAGGGCGATGGGATTGTTGAGCGTCTCAAGATGGGCAGGGTCGATGTCCACAGTGATTGGCTGAGTTTTGTATATAAGGAATTTCTTTACACGGCCTTTCATGTTATATGTCACATATAGCTTAAGGTCTCTCACTACATCTGTGGCTAATGTATGGGAACTCAAAATCTCCATCTCGTTTTGTACGCCTTCTGAATTGACAACAGAACCCATCAATGAGAGATTCTGGTAAGCACGGCTTGACCTTCCTGTCTCTTCATCTTCCTTAATAAGCATTTTAGCCGACGACTGATACTGTGGAGTGGTATAACGCAGGTATATGGCGGCCATACCCAAACAGATAATCAACGACAGGGCAAACCATTGCCAGTTGAGAATAAAGGTCTCAAATAGAGAACGGAAATTAAAAAAAGATCTTTCTTCTTGTTCCTGAAAATTCTCATTTACAAGATTGTTGTTTTCTTCCATTACTTTTATTTAATTATGTTTTATTGATTTTTTGCTTATAGAAACAACACTATTCGGCTGCTATGCGAAGCAGATACTGGCCATACTCGTTCTTGATCATGGGACGCGCCAACTCGCGAACTTGTGCCTTCGTAATCCAGCCGTTTCTCAGAGCTATCTCCTCAAGACAAGCCACCTTCTGACCCTGACGCTTCTCAATCACCTCGATAAATGTGCTCGCATCGGCCAAACTGTCGTGCGTGCCCGTGTCAAGCCACGCAAAACCGCGACGCAAGGTCTGAACCTTGAGCGTGCCGCGACGAAGGTACTCCTGATTCACCGACGTAATCTCAAGTTCACCACGGGCACTTGGCTTGATGCCCTTCGCAACCTCTATCACATCGTTGGGGTAGAAATAGAGACCCACCACGGCGTAGTTGCTCTTGGGATGTGACGGCTTCTCCTCTATGCTGAGGCAACGGCCGTCTTCGGCTATTTCTGCCACGCCATAGCGCTCAGGGTCGTTCACGTAATAACCGAAAACCGTGGCGTAACCTTCTTCCAACTGCTTCACGCTGTCGCGAAGAAGACCCGTGAACCCGGAACCATAGAAGATGTTGTCGCCGAGCACAAGACACACGTTGTCGTCGCCGATAAATTCCTCGCCGATGAGGAAAGCTTGGGCCAGACCGTCGGGACTCGGCTGCTCGGCATAGGAAAAACGCACACCCAATTCGCTACCGTCTCCCAGCAAACGCTTGAAACCTGGCAGGTCGTAGGGCGTGGAAATTATCAGGATGTCCCTTATGCCGGCAAGCATCAGTGCCGAAATGGGATAGTAAATCATCGGCTTATCATAAATGGGTATCAGCTGCTTGCTGATACTTTTTGTGATAGGATAGAGGCGTGTGCCAGCTCCTCCCGCCAAGACGATACCTTTCATTTGTAGTGCTTAACTCTTGTTTTTATGTAAAATAGTGGTTTGTGGCCTATACCACACAAAACGCTGCAAAGTTACAAATAAAAGTCGGAATGAAGAATATTGATACAAGAAAAAGTACGTTTTTTATTATTTATTCAGAAATCCTATGATGAATGAACAACCGAAAACCCCTTTTTTTACCATAATTTTTGGGAGAATGACGTTTTTTGCGTAATTTTGCACAAAATATCCTGTATAAGAGGTGCTCACTGACCTAAACGCAATATGCACGCGAGCGCTCAAGCAGGCAACTTAATAATTTTTTAGTAATGGGATTCTTTTCAAAATTATTCAAAAAAGATAACGGCGAAATCAAGGTGGGTGGCATGGAAGATTACATGACGCTGCTCAGAGTCTATTTCCAAGCTTCGCTCGCCGCCAATCTTGGTATCAACAATCTGGCTGCACTGCCCGACCTGCGTACCTTCAAATCCACACTCAAAGTGCCCACGCTTAACAATAAGCTCGGACTCGGCGAACGTAACCACTGCAAGAAAATGATGAAGGACATCTACGGCACCGAAGACGACTTCTTCAAGGAGATAGATGCTTGCCTGAAGAAAAATTGCCGTAAAATGCAAGACGTGCAGCCTTTCATGTACCAGTTCCAAGGCTTCAGCCAAGACCTCATGATGCTCATGGGTAATCTCATGAAGTTCAAACTGCGCATGCCTTCCTTCTTTAAAAAGGCACTCTATGCCATGACAGAGAAAACCGTCAACGATGTGTTCCATAAAAACGATTACAAAGACCCTGCTGTGATGAAAGCAGTCCTCTCTGTCAGACAATACAACTCACGACTCGCATTCAGCGAGAAATGGATTACCGACTTCGTCTACCGCATCGTGACACTCGCCAAAAAAGAGCCGCGCAAAAAAGAGGAGGAGAAGGCATAGAAACCAATACGATTGTAGCATTCTATGATTGCGATATTTAACCTCGGTTAATTAAATTAACACTT
>CAJONT010000348.1 GCA_905235975.1 uncultured Prevotella sp. | reverse complement strand
GTGACTTCATTTGCCAGGTGGTCGACGACATCGTTGCACGATATGACATCGACGGACTGCACATGGACGATTATTTCTACCCATATCCGGCTGCCGGAGAGGTTATCGCCGATGACAACGAATACAGAATGTACGGGGGCAGATTCGACAACATCAACGATTGGCGACGCAATAACGTGAACCTCTTCATAAAACAGGTGGGGGAAACCATTCACAAACGCAAACCGTGGGTGAAATTCGGCATTTCTCCCTTCGGTATCTATCGTAACGGCAACGGCGACGCCTCCGGTAGCCTCACAAAGGGCCTGCAAAATTACAACGACCTCTATGCCGATGTGGTGCTGTGGGCAAAGAACGGATGGATTGACTATTGTGTGCCTCAGCTCTACTGGCAGATAGGACATCCCACTGCCGACTACAAGACGCTTATCAAGTGGTGGAACGACTATTGTGCACAACGCCCCCTCTACATCGGCGAGGATGTGGAACGTACCGCCAACTACGACGACCCTGACCGCCCGGGACAGAACCAGATGGAAGCCAAGATGCGGCTCCACAGCCAGATGAACAATGTGCAGGGCACCGTGCTGTGGTATGCCAAGGCTGCTGTCGACAATGTGGGTAACTATGGCTCAAGGCTGAGAACCAATTACTGGAAGGCACCGGCCCTGCTGCCCCAGATGCCGTTTATCGACGACAAGGCACCGGGGCACCCGACGAAATTGAAGGGGGTGTGGACCTCCGACGGATACATGCTCTTCTGGAAAGCACCGAAGGGCAAATCATGGAATGATGCACCTTATAAATATGTGATTTATCGTTTCTCGAAGGAGAAAGAAATCAATTTGGCTGATCCCACGCATATCGTGGCCGTCACGACCGACGATTTCTACAAACTTCCCTACAATGACGGAAAGTCTACGTACTATTATGTCGTCACAACGCTCGACAGAATGAGCAATGAGAGCAAAGGTGCAGTGGCAAAGATAAAGCTATAGCTGCCTGCTATAGCTTATATGCACGGATGGAGGGCGGGGCTAATCCTCGTCCTCCATCAGTTTTTCTAAGAAATTGTCAAGGTCTTGGTCGAGGCCTTCCATCAGTTCTCCGCTGATGATGACAGTATCGTCGTCGTCGGCAAGATACAACTCGGCAAGAATCTCCCTCTCGTCGTTCTCCAAAACATAACTGAAGGGCTTCAGAATACCCATGCGGTCTATCATCTCGTGGTTGCGCTCAAGGCATTTGCGCAGCACAGGGATGATGGCGTCATAGAAATGCGGGTCTTTGTTGTCTATCCATGGCTCTATCACCACACGCGTGATTTCTGCATCTTCATCGTCGAAGGCTACCATCTCGCCGCTCTCCTGCGTCACACAGAGGTGGATGTCGGTAAGAAAGGAGCTGTCTTCGTCCTGGGGAAACTTCTGCGCAATCTTGCGCAGTGCACGTTCTATCTGCTGGATAGTCTGTTCGTTGGCTTTCATAATATCTGATTTTAGAGATTCCTATTGCTTGCTCAGATGGCGCACCAACACGTCGACAATGTCGGACGCCACCTCGCTCTTCGGCTTCTTCGGAAAACTTTCCTTGCCTTCGCGACTGTATATCACAATCTGGTTCTCGTCGGTCTGGAAACAGGTGCCGGCATTGCGCAGGCTGTTCAGCACGATAAGGTCCAGATGTTTCTTGTCAAGCTTCTCAAGGGCATGCACTTCTTCAGAGTCGGTCTCAAGGGCAAAGCCCACAAGCACCTGACCGGCACGCTTCTGGTTGCCAAGGTCGCGTGCAATGTCGGGATTGGGCAGCAGTTCCAGGGTGAGGGCGCCTTTGCGCTTTATCTTCGTGGCACTCTGCTCCGAAGGACGGTAGTCGGCCACTGCGGCACAGAGTATGGCGGCATCGCAGGTGGCGAACGTGCGAAGGGCGGCGGCATGCATCTCTTCGCAGCTCTCCACATCCTCACGCGTTACGCCCTCGGGGGTGGAAAGGCTCACCGGACCGGCTATAAGGTGCACTTCGGCACCGCGGCGACGGCATTCGGCGGCAAGCGCAAAGCCCATCTTGCCGCTTGAGTAGTTGCCGATAAAGCGCACCGGGTCTATCTTCTCATAGGTGGGACCGGCGGTTATCAATATGCGCTTGCCCGACAGGTCGGCTGCCTCTTCACGCGAGAAGAAGGCTTCCACCGCCTCTACGATGGCTTCGGGCTCTTCCATACGGCCCTTGCCCTCCAAACCGCTGGCAAGAAATCCGCTCTGGGGCGTGATGATGTGGTTGCCGTAGCTGCGGAGTATCTCAAGATTGTGCTGCGTGCTCGCATGGGCATACATGTCGAGGTCCATGGCGGGCGCTATCATCACGGGGGCCTTCATCGACAGGTAGGTGGTGATGAGCATGTTGTCGGCCACACCGTGCGCCATCTTGCCTATGCTGCTCGCCGTGCAAGGCGCTATCAGCATCAGGTCGGCCCACAGACCTAAGTCTACGTGCGAATGCCACGTGCCGTCGCGCTGAGAGAAAAACTCACTCACCACGGGCTTGTGGGTGAGCGCCGAAAGTGTGATGGGGGTCACAAATTCCTTGCCCGCCGGCGTAATCACTACCTGTACCTCGGCGCCTCGTTTTATGAGCAGACGTATCAGCGTGCAGGCTTTGTAGGCGGCTATGCTGCCGGTGATGCCCAATACAATCTTCTTGCCTTTCAACATGCGGTCTTGTCCCTTCCGGCTCCTCGCTTATTTCGTCTTTATCATCTCGCGCAGACGAATGCGGGTGAGCACTTGTTTTGTGTTGTTTGTAAAATCTCCGTTTAGAATCCAACTGTAGTAACCGGGGTCGCGCTGCAGCACGTCGGCCACCACATAGCCCTTGTACTTGCCGAAGTTGAACACCTCGCGCCGCACAGGGTTACCCTGACTGTCTTTCAACTGACGTCCCTGAGCGTCGGTCGCTGCTTTCCAGATGATGCGGCCGGCAAAGTCTACATTGTCGTTCGTCTTCGATATCTCGGCCAACTTGTTGATGTCGTTGGGAATGCAACGGCTGGGGTCTTCCTGGTGCTCGGGGGAGTACATCTCCAGCTGGCCCAGCAGCACACGGTAGGTGGCCTCGGTATCCTCGTCGGAACGGTGTGCCGTGTAGTCGTCTTTCATCTCCCTGCCGCAGTAGAACTTGTAGGCGGCACTCAGGTTGCGGGGCTCCATCTTGTGGAAGATGGTCTGCATGTCTATAAGACGGCACTTCGTGAAGTCTAAGTCCACACCGGCACGCAGAAACTCTTCCGCGAGCATGGGCACATCGAAGTGGTTGGAGTTGAAACCGGCAAAGTCGCAACCTTCAAACACTTGCTTCAGCGTCGGGGCCAGCTCCTTGAAGGAGGGGGCATCTTTCACCATATCAAAACTGATGCCTGTAATGGTGGTCACCTCTGCGGGAATGGTGCGGCCGGGATTCACATAGTGGTTGCCGCGCTCCTCCTTGCCGTCGGGGTGCACCTTGATATACGATATCTGGATGATACGGTCTTTAACAAGGTCAAGCCCCGTTGTCTCCAAGTCGAAGACAATCAGGGGCTTATATAAATTCAGCTTCATATCGTTTCCTTCCGGATTCTTTAGTCGTCGTTCAGCAACATGGGCATCAGCAGCATCAGTATCTCTTCGTTCTCAGGCTGCTCGCCGGGGAACACTAAGCCCGAACGGCTCGGGTCGGCAAGCAACATCACGATGTCGTCGCTCTGAAGGTTGCTCACAATGTCGGTGAGCGCACTGCCCTTGAAACCGATGCTCATAGGCTGACCTACATACTCGCAAATCAGACTCTCTTTCGCACTCGTGGAGAAATCGATGTCTTCCGACGACAGTTCCAGACTGCCGGCATCCAAACGCACGCGGACAAGCATGCTGCTCTCGCTGGCAAAGGGCACCACGCGGCGAAGGGCACTCAGGAAGGCGGCACGGTCTATGGTCAGACGGTTGGGGTTGTCCTTCGGGATCACGGCACTGTAACGGGGATAGCGGCCGTCGATGAGACGACAGATAATCACGCCGGAGGCATAGCTGATGATGGCATGCGACTCGTCGAACTTAATCACTACATCGCCGCTTTCCTTCGCCAGCACGTTCTTCAGCAACTGGGCAGGCTTCTTGGGGAGGATGAAGGATGACGGCGTGTCGCTCTTCACCGTCAGAATGCGGTTGCGCACAAGTTTCTGGGCGTCGGTGGCCACAATGGCAAGGCTTCCTTCCGTCAGGTCGAAATACAGACCGTTCATCACAGGACGGGAGTCGAGCTGGGCTGTGGCAAACAGCGAACGGCTGATGGCATCCTGAAGCTGGGTGGCATCCATCACAATCGTGGTCACATTGCCCGAAAGGGGTACCGGACGGGGGAAGTCGTCGGCTTGTGCCATAAACTGATAGAGACCGTTCTGATAGTTCAGACGGATTGAATAGTTTTCCGTGTTCACTTCAAAGACGAGCGGCTGCTCTGGCAACTCACGCACGGCATCGAGGATGATGCGGTTGGTGATGGCAAAACTGCCCTCACCGTCGGTCTCGTCAAGGGGTATCTGAGCCTTCATCACGTTCTCTCCGTCCGAAGCGGTTATCGCAAGCTGTCCGTCCTTTATCTCAAAAAGGAAACAGTCCAGAATCTGCATCGTATTCTTGCTGTTTATCACTCTCGACAGTGATGCCAGACTGCTGCTAAGGGCGGTACTTGATATTGAAAATCTCATGGGTCGTATTTTTATTATGGTGATTATTCGATATGAGGATGCCGTTTTGGGGCTTTCGCATCTTTAAGCATACAAAAATACAAATTTAGGTTCACATAACAAAAAATATGGCAAAAATTTCCGTTTTAAAAACTATTTTCGTAATTTCGCAAACGCATTCCGCTTTGCCTTGACAGGGCGGACAGTTGCAATTTTTTTGTTGATACTTAATTTATTTCTAATATTTATCATTTACAGCTTTATGCAGATTGAAGGTACAATTATAAAATGCCTGCCCATAAAGACAGGTACCTCAGCAAGGGGTGAGTGGAAAGTCCAGGAATTCGTGCTGGAAACAACCGACCAGTTCTCAAGAAAAATGGTGTTCTCCGTTTTCGGTGAGGACAGACTGCAGCGATTCAATATCCAGGAGAACCAGTTCGTGAGCGTGTCGTTCGACATCGATGCACACGAGTATCAGGGACGTTGGTTCAACAGCATCCGTGCCTACGACGTGAGACCTGTGGTACAGGGTGAACAGCCGCCCGTGGCACCGCCTCCCTTCGCCGCCGGTGCTCAGCCCTTCCCGCCGGTACAGCCGGTGCAGCCGGCTCCCCAGCAGCCTGCTCAACCTGAAGAACAGACCGACGACCTGCCCTTCTGAAACGAACCCTTCGCGTGATATGCTGAGGGCGCAGACTGGATTATCCGGTCTGCGCCCTCTGCGTGTCTGTTTTAAGGTGGGTTCTATTCAGGTGGGTTCTATTAATTATGTCGAGGCGATTTTTGTCTTTTAGTCGAGGGCAAAGTGTAAGTTGAACCGATGGAGCAGCGAGAGC
>CAJONT010000347.1 GCA_905235975.1 uncultured Prevotella sp. | reverse complement strand
GCTGACTGTTATTTCTGCTCAATGATATCGCCACCCACATTCACGGCCTCCATGTTGAGAGGAATCATGCTGTGGTGACGCTCGGGGAGCGTCTTGAAGAGCGCTTTCTCCAAACCTTGATTCGTGACCACGGGGCATACACGCAGCATACCACCCAGCACTATCATATTGAAAATCTTGGAGTTCTTCATCTCAGCGGCCTTGTCCATGGCGCTGATGCTGTAGATCTTTATGTCCTTGCGTGTTGGCGGATTGATGATGCCGTAGCTGTCGTAGATGAGGATACCGCCCGGCTTCACCTTCGGCTGGAACTTATCGAGCGAAGGCTGATTGAGCACGATGGCGACATCGAACTTGCTGAGGATGGGCGACGAGATGCGCTCATCGCTGACGATGACGGTCACATTGGCCGTACCTCCGCGCTGTTCAGGTCCGTAGGCAGGCATCCACGTCACTTCTTTTCCTTCCATAAGACCGGAGTAAGCCAATATCTTGCCCATGGAGAGCACACCCTGGCCACCGAATCCCGATATAATGATTTCGTGTTTCATATCAATTTGCTGTTTGAATGAGATATTGAAATGTGAATGCCCGGGACTTACATTCCCGTGGTGTCTTTAAGGTCGCCTTTGGGGTAGAACTTGAACATGTTCTCCTTCATCCACTCGTTGGCTTCTTTGGGTGTGAGTTTCCATCCGCTGCTGCAGGTGCTCACAAACTCCACGAGCGAAGAACCCTTCTTTGCCATGGAAGCCTCAAAAGCCTTGCGCAGCGCCTTCTTGGCCTTACGAATGGAAGCCACGCTCTCCACGCTCTGCCTCGACACGTAGCAGGTGCCTTCGAGTGTAGCGGCAATCTCTGTAATCTTGAGGGGATAGCCGTGCAGTTCTGCCACACGTCCGTAAGGACAGGTCGACGTCTTCTGTCCCATCAGCGTGGTGGGAGCCATCTGTCCACCCGTCATGCCGTAGATGGCATTGTTGATGAAGATGATGACGATATTCTCGCCGCGGTTGAGGGCGTGAATGGTCTCGCAGGCACCGATACAGGCCAAGTCGCCGTCGCCCTGATAGGTGAAGACGAGGCGGTCGGGCCAAACGCGCTTGATGCCCGTGGCCACAGCGGGAGCCCTGCCGTGGGCAGCCTCCTGCCAGTCGATATCGATATAACGGTATGCGAACACGCCGCATCCCACCGGCGAGATGCCGACGGTTTTCTCCTCCATGCCCATTTCGGCAATCACTTCTGCTATGAGTTTGTGCACCACACCGTGAGAGCATCCCGGACAGTAGTGCATGGGCACATCATTCATGAGAACCGGTTTCTGGTACACCAGATTCTCGGGGCTGATAATATTGTTGTTGTCCATCACTTCATCAATTTAGATTTCAACGCATCCACAATCTCCTCGGGCTCAGGCACGATACCGCCCAGACGTCCGAAATAATCCACAGGCACTTCGCCGTTGATGGCCAGTTTCACATCCTCCACCATCTGTCCGGCATTGATTTCTGCCACGAGCACGCCTTTCTTGCCGTGTGCGATGTCGGCCACCTGCTCTGTGGGGAAGGGCCACACGGTGATGGGGCGGAAGAGTCCCACCTTGATGCCTTCCTCGCGTGCCAGTTCGATGGCTTTCTCCGAGATACGTGCTGCTGAGCCGAACGACACGATGATGTATTCAGCATCTTCGCACTGCATGGTCTCGTAGCGCACCTCATTTTCACGTATCTGCTGATATTTCTTCTGCAGATGGATGTTGCGTTCCTCCATGATTTCCGGTTTCAGCTCCAGCGAGGTGATAATGTTGGGGTCGCGGTCTTTCTTCTTGCCGAAGGAAGCCCACGGGCACTGTTGCATCACCTCTTCGTCAGTACGGCGCGGTTTGTAGGGCGGGAGCACGATTTTCTCCATCATCTGGCCAATGACACCATCGCTGAGAATCATGGCCGGGTTACGATATTTGAAAGCCAGGTCAAAGGCCAGGTCAACAAAGTCGGCCATTTCCTGTACCGAGTTGGGAGCCAGCACAATCACATAGTAGTCGCCGTTACCGCCACCGCGTGTAGCTTGGAAGTAGTCGCTCTGCGAGGGTTGGATGGTGCCCAGACCGGGGCCGCCCCTCTGCACGTTGACGAAAACACCGGGCAGTTCGGCACCAGCCATATAGGCGATACCTTCCTGCATAAGTGCCACACCGGGACTCGACGAAGAGGTCATAGCCTTCTTGCCTGCTCCTGCAGCACCGTACACCATATTGATGGAGGCCACCTCGCTTTCGGCCTGCACTACCACCATGCCCGTTGTTTCCCAGGGTTTGAGCAGGCACAGTGTCTCAATCACCTCACTCTGCGGAGTAATGGGATATCCGAAATATCCGTCGCATCCACATCTGATGGCAGCATGGGCGATAGCCTCATTGCCTTTCATCAAAGTAATTTCCTGTTCAGCCATTTTCTAACCCTCCATTTTTTTACGGTACACAGCAATGCATCCGTCAGGACACACGATAGCGCAAGAAGCGCATCCAGTACATTCGTCGGGGTTTTTGGCCTCGACATAGGGATATCCCGACACGTTTACTTTCTTGTCGGCGAGGGCGATGACATCCTTCGGACAAGCATAGACGCAGAGCGAGCATCCCTTGCACCTGTTGGTGTTTACCACGATTGAACCTTTAATTTTACTCATACTCTCCTATTTTTAGTTTGTGTGTTCTTCCAGTTGTTAAGATTTTAAGGTTTTAGGGATTATAATAGTCTTTATGATAGAAGCTCAATATTTCGTCGAGCATCTCTTTTGCATGTTTGGCAGGGCTTTCCGGGTCGAGGGCAATCGCTTCCATATAGTTGTTGATTGCCATCTGCCAGTTGCCCTGTCGGCGGTATTCATTGCCAAGCTGATAGTATTCGTCGGCTGTCATGGATAGTAGGTTTTCTTCCCTGCAGCCAGGGTGTTCTTCATCAGCGAGCAAATGGTCATGGGACCCACGCCTCCCGGCACGGGCGAGATGAAGGAGCACTTGGGTGCCACCTCGTCGAATTTCACATCGCCGCAGAGTCGGAAGCCTTTCTTCTTCGTAGCGTCGGGCACACGCGTGGTGCCCACATCGATGACCACGGCACCTTCCTTCACCATGTCGGCGGTGACGAACTCTGGACTGCCGATGGCAGCGATGAGGATGTCGGCCTGCCGGCATTCCTCCTTGAGCGTGGCACTGTGGCTATGGCACACGGTGACGGTGGCGTCGCCGTACTGTTTCTGCATCATGAGCTGTGCCATGGGCTTGCCCACGATGTTGCTTCGGCCAAGGATGACGCACTTCTTGCCACTGGTGGGAATCTGGTAGTGACGCAGCAGCGTGAGGATGCCTAACGGTGTGGCGGAGATGAAGCAAGGCAGTCCGATGGCGAGGCGTCCCACGTTGACGGGATGGAAGCCGTCGACATCCTTTCGGTAGTCGATGGCCATGACCACTTTCTGCTCGTCGATATGGCGCGGCAAGGGCAGCTGCACAATCATGCCGTCCACCTCGGGGTCGGCATTGAGCTCTGCCACCTTGTCGAGCAGTTCCTGTTCGGTGACATCATCCTCATAGCGGATGAGCGTGGACTTGAAGCCGCAGGCTTCGCAAGCCAGCACCTTGTTCTTGACATACGTTTCCGAGCCGCCGTCGTGTCCCACGAGCACGGCCACGAGGTGTGGAGGCCTACCTCCTGCAGCCACGGTCTGTGCCACCTCTTGGGCTATCTCCTGTTTGATGACCGCTGCTGTTGCTTTACCGTCGATTATTGTCATATAGTGTCAGTGATTTACCTTTTTTGACCTCTCATGGCTTTCATACCCTTCATCATCATGCCCATGCGTGAAGAGTCGGTCACCATCTTCATCATTTTCTTGGTCTGCTCAAACTGCTTGATGAGTTTGTTCACCTCCTGCACATCTGTGCCGGAGCCTTTGGCAATGCGCACACGGCGACTGTTCTGCTTGAGCACGTCGGGATTGGCACGCTCGTAGGGCGTCATACTGCGTATAATGGCGGTGACCCCCTTGAAGGCATTGTCGTCGATTTCCACATCCTTGAGCGCCTTTCCCATGCCCGGTATCATCGAGGCAAGGTCTTTGAGGTTGCCCATTTTCTGTATCTGCTCTATCTGGCCGAGGAAGTCGTCGAAGTCGAACTTGTTCTTCCGAATCTTGCGTTCCAGTTCCTTGGCTTTCTCCTCGTCGAACTGCTGCTGAGCTCTCTCCACGAGGCTCACCACGTCGCCCATGCCGAGGATACGGTCGGCCATACGGGTGGGATGGAACACGTCGATGGCTTCCATCTTCTCTCCCGTACCCACAAACTTGATGGGTTTCGTCACCACGGTGCGGATGGAGAGGGCAGCACCGCCGCGTGTATCGCCGTCGAGCTTGGTGAGCACCACGCCGTCGAAGTCAAGACGCTCGTTGAACTCCTTTGCCGTGTTCACGGCATCCTGACCGGTCATGGAGTCGACCACGAAGAGTGTCTCATCGGGCTGCACGGCTTCCTTCAGCCGGGCTATCTCTTCCATCATCTGCTCATCGATGGCAAGGCGTCCTGCGGTATCGATGATGACGACGTTGTACTTGCTGCTCTTGGCCTCGTTGATGGCATGCTGGGCAATGGCCACCACATCTTTGTTGCCGTCTTCCGTATAGACGGGCACACCGATGCTCTCGCCCACCACTTTGAGCTGTTCGATGGCAGCGGGGCGGTAGACGTCGCAGGCCACGAGGAGCGGGTTTTTATGTTGTTTCGTCTTGAGCATGTTGGCCAGTTTGCCGCTGAAGGTGGTCTTACCCGAGCCTTGCAGTCCGGACATCAGGATGATGGCCGGTTTGCCCTCGAGTGTCAGCCCCACGGCCTCTCCGCCCATCAGCTCGGTCAGTTCGTCGTGCACGAGCTTCACCATGAGCTGTCCAGGTTTCACCGCGGTAAGCACATTCATACCCATAGCCTTTTTCTTCACCGTATCGGTGAACGTCTTGGCCACCTTGTAGTTGACATCGGCATCGATCAGCGCACGCCTCACGTCCTTCAGCGTCTCGGCTACATTAATCTCGGTGATTTTGCCTTCACCTTTCAGTATCTTGAAAGAACGTTCCAGTCTTTCACTTAAATTCTCAAACATATCTGTCGTTTATCACTTTGAATTGGTATGCAAATTTACACAAAAACCTTGACGCATACAAACAAAAACCATATTTTAAACTATTTTGGGAGAAAAAGCAGTTCGGCTCTGCACACTTCGGGTAGCAGTGTGCATGATTTATTGATTATTTGGGATTTATCGGGTATAAATAGGACATGATTTCATACATTTTATATATATTT
>CAJONT010000346.1 GCA_905235975.1 uncultured Prevotella sp. | reverse complement strand
GTGACCATGAAAACGCTCCACGACTACAAGTTCAAGGCCTCGGCCATGGTCTACTTCCTCACCATGAAGGAGAGCTGCGAGGCTGTGGTGGCCATGAAGAAACTGAAGGCAGGAGACGAAGACCTGAAGATGAGTGCCGAGAACCTGGTCGTGAAGAGCGCGGAGATGCTCGACTATATGTCGCTCAACTCCGTCGACGACCCTGTCTACCTGCAATATAAGAAAGATGTCGATGCCGGCAAGATTCCCGGCGTGAAGCCCGGCGACTACCATAATCTCACGGCCATCCTCACTGAGACGAAAGGCATCACCCATGAGCAACTGCTCGACAAGATAGCCAAAGTGAAGGAATGCCTGAGCAATTTCAAACTCTATATACCAGCCGAATTTACGGAAGACCCCGCCGTCTATGGCAAGTACTGGGCCATCCGTTCCGGCATCTTCCCCTCTGTGGGCGGTACGCGTCCGGTGGGCACCTCGTGCCTGATTGAGGATGTGGCTTTCCATATCGAAGACCTGCCCGAGGCCACCGTCAAGCTGCAGAAACTCATTGCCGACCATGGCTATTCCGATGCTTGTATCTATGGCCACGCCTTCGAAGGTAACTACCACTTCATTCTCAACCAGAGCTTCAAGAGCGAAAGCGAGGTGCGCCGCTACGAGGAGATGATGCGCCATGTGGCAAAACTCGTCGTGGAGGAATACGACGGCTCCCTCAAGGCGGAACACGGAACAGGCCGCAACATGGCTCCTTTCGTGAAATATGAATGGAGAGAGAAAGCCTATGAGGCAATGAAGGAACTCAAGGCCATCTTCGACCCGGACGGACTGCTCAACCAAGGCGTAATCTTCAATGACGACCCAGAGTGTTTCATCAAGTGCCTCAAACCGCTTCCCGTGCTCGCCTACGATTTCGACAGCGTGCCCGACGGTGGCGCATACCTCAAATTGGAAGGTGGAAAGGTGTCTACTGCCAAGGAAACCATAGAGGCGGTGAAACGCGCCAACAAGTGTATAGAATGCGGATTCTGCGAGGTCAACTGTATGTCGTGCGGACTCACGCTATCGTCGCGCATGCGTATCGCCGTTCAGCGCGAGATACGCGAACTGGAGAATACCGGCGCCAATCCCGAACGGGTGGCCACGCTCAAACGCCAGTACAAATACTATGGCGACCAGACCTGTGCCACCGACGGCCTCTGCTCTACCTCTTGCCCCATGAAGATCAACACCGGCGAGTTGACCCACCTGATAAGGCAGATGGACATGCTCAATAATAAGAATGGCTACCGTCTGGGCGAATATGCGGCCAACCACATGGCGGGCATCAAGTCGGGACTGCGCCTGGTGCTCGATGTGGCCAACCTGGGGCATACGGTGCTGGGCTCTTCACTCATGACGGGCATCTGCAAGGGCATGAACAGGATGGGTATGCCACTTTGGACAACTGCCATGCCGAAGAAGTCACGCCAACCGCGACCGGGCTCGCATGTGGGAAAGGCTGAATCGCAAGACTTGAAAGTGGTTTACTTCCCAAGCTGTATCAACCAGACGATGGGACTCGCCAAAGGCGCACCGGTGAAGAACTCGGTTGTCGATGAGACGTGCCAGTTGCTCAACAAGGCGGGCTATGAAGTAATCTTCCCTGAGAATATGGACAAGATGTGCTGCGGACAGATATGGGAGAGCAAAGGTATGCTCGACATTGCCGACCGTAAGAGCGGTGAACTTGAGAATGCGCTTTGGGAGGCAAGCGCACAGGGACGCTATCCTATCCTGTGCGACCAGAGCCCGTGCCTGCACCGCATGAAGAAGGTGATGAAGAAGCTCAAACTGTATGAACCGGCCGAGTTTATCGTGACATTCCTGAAAGACCGTCTCGATTTCCATCCCATCGACCGACATGTGGCCCTGCACCTCACTTGCTCTACGCGTGAGATGGGTGTGAGCCAACATCTCATCGACCTGGCCCACCTCTGCAGCCGCCATGTGTTCCTCCCAGAGGGCGTGGGATGCTGTGGATTCGCCGGCGACCGCGGTTTCACCTATCCCGAAATGAACGAGTATGCCCTGCGCAAACTCCGTCCGCAGATTGAGAAAAACCATATCGAGGTTGGCTATTCCAACAGCCGTACCTGCGAAATCGGTCTCCAGACGAATACGGGCATACCCTACATGAGCATTGTGTACCTTGTGAATGAGTGTACCACCAAGAAATAGGTGGGACCTATTCATGATGTCGAGGCGATTTTTGTCTGCAATTCGAGGGCAAAGCGTAAGTTTCAGAAGGCATGTAGCGGGCCACACAACTGATGAGACTTGAAGCTTTGCATCGAATTAGAGCAAAAAGCGACCGAAACGAAACGGATGTAATCTGCTTTTGAATTTTTTAGAATTTATTTGGAGCAAGGAGGGAGGAGTACTTACCGGCAAAAGGAAAGCCCTCTTCCTCCTTCTCTCGATAAAGAACCAACAGGAAATTTCCGAAACCTCCGAATCTTCCGAATCTTCCAAAATCCCCGTTCAACCACTAAAATCAAAAATATGATGAAACCATTATTCACATTCCTTCTCCTGTTGCTTGCAACCACTTCCTGGACACAAGACCTGAAAAGCGGGTTCCTCACCCCTCCACAGGAAGCGCGGCCACGCGTATGGTGGCACTGGATGGACGGCAATATTACTAAAGTAGGAATCCGCAAAGACCTCGAATGGATGAACCGTGCCGGAATAGGCGGCTTCCATTGTTTTGAGGCGGGATTGGGAACAAAGCCCATCGTGGCCGATAGACTCGTCTACATGTCACCACTGTGGAAAGAACATTTCGACTATGCCATCGCACTGGCCGACTCTTTTGGCATGGAGACCGCCATAGCAAGTTGTCCGGGATGGAGCAATACCGGAGGGCCTTGGGTGAAACCCGAACAGGCCATGAAAAGGTTGGTGTGGAGCGAGACATGCCAGAAAGGAGGCCAATTGCTGCAATTGACTCTCGACCAACCGCAAACACTGCAGTGGTACAAGGATATCTGCGTGCTGGCGGTGCCCCTGCCACCTGCTGACAAGTCCATGAGCGCGATGGGGGCCAAGTGGACGGTTGACACCACTGCAGCGAATCCAACCTACCAAGTTGCTTTTGATAACCCCCAGACCATCAAGTCGCTCCGCATCAACGATGGCTTATACCGCAGCATCTGGGCCGCGAAACCGGCACCCGTGGTCAAGCACCTCGAGGCCAGCGACGACGGCACCGCGTTCATCAAGGTCTGTGACATCCCGCATGGCAGTGTCGGCTGGCTCACGCTCGACATTCCGACTACAACAGCCCGTTTCTTCCGTGTCGTCTATGACAAGAAACCGCCAAGGATGCCCGAAATAGAACTCTCACCAATGACGAGAATCAACCATGCCGAGGAGAAGGCGGGATATGCCACGCCTTCCGACATGATGGACTTCGTGACTCCCGAGGTGGGGAGCGATGCCGTGGCAACTGATGCCGTCGTCGACATCACCCAGTACATGGACACTGAGGGCAACCTTTCTTGGAAGGCGCCTAAGGGCAACTGGCGTATCTTGCGTTTCGGCTATACCCTCACGGGGAAGACCAACCATCCTGCACCTAAGGAGGCTACCGGCTTGGAGGTGACGAAAATCGACAAGGAGGCTTTCTCCGACTTCTTGGAGCATTACATCAGTCTGTATCAGGATAAGGCGAATGGGGACGACCGCCGCCATGTACCGCAGTATCTGCTCATCGACAGTTATGAGGCGGGACATGAGACGTGGACACCTCGCATGATGCAGGAGTTTGAGGGCAGGCGGGGCTATAGCCTGCTGACGTGGCTGCCCGTACTCACCGGCATCATCGTGGGCAGCACGGAGCAGAGCGAGGAGTTCCTCTATGATTGGCGCACCACCATCGGCGAGTTGATTGAGGAGTGCATGTACGACAATGCCGCACGAATCGCCCACAGTCATGGCATGAAAACCTATTTCGAGGCGCATGAGAACGGGCGCCTCTATCTGGTCGACGGCATGGCTGCCAAGAGCAAGGCCGACATTCCCATGGCGGCCATGTGGGTGGTGGATCCTGAGCAGAAAGCAGACAACTCTTCCAGCCAGATGGGGCAGAGTGACATCCGAGAGTCAGCTTCCGTAGCGCATCTGTATGGAAAAAAATATGTGGCTTGCGAGTCGATGACCGTCAATGGCTATGCCAATGGGGCTTACTGCTTCTATCCTGGAAACCTGAAACCCACGGCCGACCTGGAAATGGCAAGCGGGGTCAACCGCTTCGTAATCCATGAGAGTGCTCACCAACCGGTGGATGACAAGAAACCGGGACTCGGACTCCTCATCTATGGACAGTGGTTCAACAGGCATGAGACGTGGGCCGAACAGGCAAGGGCTTGGACCGACTATCTGGCACGCAGCTGCTACATGCTGCAACAGGGTCGCAATGTGGCCGATGTGCTGTATTATTATGGCGAGGACGATGTGGTGACGAGTCTCTTCGCCCACCAGCACCCTGACGTGCCTTCTTCCTACAATTATGACTACCTCAACAAGGAGGCGTTGCTCCATCTCGTCTCTTTCGACGGCCAGCACCTCACCACACCGTCAGGGTGCCGCTATCGCATGCTTGTCATCGACAGCCGTTGCCGCCATTTCTCCCACGAAGTGAGGACGAAGTTGGATATGTTGCGTCAGCAAGGAGCACTTGTGGTCGACTTGCGTCAGCAAACGATGGAAGAGGCGCTCCGGCAGGTACAGCCTGATTTTATAGCCGATGACATGTCGCAGTTGGCTTATGTCCACCGCTCCGTGCCCGGCAATGAGATCTATTGGGTCAGCAGCCGCAGTGCGGAGGAGAGAACAGTCAAGGCTTCTTTCAGGGTCAGCGGCATGAAACCATCGCTCTGGCATCCCGATACAGGTATTATAGAAGAGGTGTCGTATCTCTCAGCGGATGGCGTCACTACGGTGACCCTCCATCTGGTGGCGAACGATGCCGTGTTCGTCGTTTTCGAACCGACAGCGTCTGAAAAGGAGAAGTGGGTAGAGGAACCGCGGCTTGTCGCGGAACGGACGATTGACACACCGTGGACCGTTCTGTTTGATGAGCAGTGGGGTGGGCCGGCTTCCACGGTTTTCCCGCACCTCATCTCCTATACAGAGTCCGAGGACGAGGGCATCCGCTATTATGCCGGTACCGCCGTCTATCGCAATCAGTTCAAGCTTTCCAAGGCTGACTTGAAGCATGCCAAGGTGGTCCTCTCCTTAGGGCAGGTGGGCTGCATGGCCGAGGTCCTGGTCAATGGCATCTCTCTGGGCACGGTCTGGAAAACGCCCTACAGCATCGATGTCACCAGTGCGTTGAAGAAAGGGGTCAATCAGTTGGAAGTAAAAGTCGTCAACACATGGGCCAACCGTATCATCGGAGACAAGCAACCGGGATGCACTCATAAATACACCTACACGGTGACTGATTTCTACAAGGCGGATTCGAAACTGCTCCCCAGTGGCCTCATGGGGCCTGTCGCCATCCGCTTTTATCAGTCTGAATAGCCCGCTGAGGTCATTCCTACGGCATTTTAACTATATTGGCACCTCGCCCCAAGGGGCGGGGTCGCTTTCTTTTTCATCCCTTTTTTCCCGGCCGATACGACAGTTCTTGCACCAGTTCTTCCCATTTGTCGCAAATCAGAGGCAGTGTCGCATCTACCTTGACAGAAAAAACGCATCTCTAATTTTCTTTTTGAAAACCGCCTTAACTTTGCAATATCAAAAAAAACAATTGAGGTGGGTTCTATTCATTATGTCGAGGCAAAAAGCGACCGAAACGAAACCGATGGAACACTGCCATCAAAATTTTCAGAATTAATAGAACACACCTTAAAACAACGACGAAAATGAAAACAGCAAATATCTTCAAAACCATCAAAAAGGCAGCCGCCTCCTTCGTAGTCAGCTTCAATGAAAACGGCCGCTACACGTCACAGTCACTTTACCTCAACCGGTTTTACAACCCGTATGTGAGATAATAATAGAATACACCTTAATAATCCAACGTAAAAGACAGGAAACAGGAGACGATGGCCTTGTGCCGTTGTCTCCTGTTTCGGATATGAGAAACCTTAAACTGACGGCAGATACTTCTCCATAATCTCACTTCATTGGGGTGAATACCAAGATAAAATAGGGGAAAAAGCACCAACTTCGTTTTTTTTTCCTATTTTTGCAGTCAACAATATATAATGAACACTATGATTACACTGTATCCCAAACTTATTATAGATGCCTTGTCTACCGTAATCTACCCTGGTACGAAGAAAAATGTGGTGGAAAGCGGCATGCTCGAAGACAATATGCGCATTGATGGCATGAAGGTGTCGTTCTCTCTCATCTTTAAGCGCGACACCGACCCCTTCCTCAAGTCCACCCTGAAAGCGGCAGAGGCTGCCATACATTATCATGTGGACAAAGACGTGGAAGTGGTGATAACACCTGTGTTCGAATCAAAACCACGACCCGAGGAAGGCAAAATGTTGCCAGGTGTGAAAAACATCATCGCTGTGAGCTCCGGCAAAGGTGGGGTGGGCAAGAGCACCGTGGCGGTAAACCTGGCTGTGGCGCTCGCACGGTTGGGATATAAGGTGGGATTGCTCGACACCGACATCTTCGGCCCTTCCTTGCCCAAAATGCTCGGCATGGAAGGCGAAAAGGTCTATTCCGTCGAGGTGGACGGAAGGCAACTCATTGAGCCGGTGGAGAAATACGGCGTGAAGATGCTGAGCATCGGATTTTTCGTGCATCCCGACACAGCCATGCTGTGGAGGGGAGGGATGGCCTCGAACGCCCTGAAACAACTCATCGGAGATACCGACTGGGGGGAGCTTGACTACTTCATCCTCGACACACCGCCGGGAACAAGCGACATCCACCTCACGCTGCTTCAGTCGCTGGCTATCACGGGAGCCGTGATTGTGAGCACACCGCAGAAAGTGGCGCTCGCTGACGCAAGAAAGGGAATCGATATGTACCAAAACGAAAAGGTAAACGTGCCCATCTTGGGACTCGTGGAGAACATGGCATGGTTCACACCCGCCGAACTGCCGGAGAACAGGTACTATATCTTCGGACGTGAAGGGTGCAAGCAACTGGCCCAGGAACTCAAGATACCATTGCTGGCACAGATTCCTGTGGTGCAGCGTATCTGTGAGAGCGGCGATGAGGGTACACCTGTGGCACTCAATAGCGAGTCGATGACGGGACTGGCCTTCATAAACCTGGCGCAGAGCGTGGTAACCGTGGTGAACAGACGCAACCGTGAAATGGCACCCACCAAAATAGTGGGAATGAAGAAAAAATAATTTTACATACATGTCGCGATTTACTTGCATCGTTCAGTTTTTTTGATTATATTTGCGATGTCTTAGTTTTACAAGTATGAAGAAGAGTGAAGGGTTTTTTTACAAGGCTTTCCGCCTATACTACGACGGGTTCAGGTCCATGACACTCGGACGTACATTGTGGGCTGTGATCTTGGTGAAACTCTTCATCATTTTCTTCATTCTCAAACTGTTCTTCTTCCCCAATTTCCTGAAACAAAACGCACCGAAAGGAGAGGAGGCCGAATATGTGAGCGGACAGATGATAGAAAGAGCCGCAAAACCATGAAAAACTGACAGTTCAAGACTAATACCATCAAAATACAAAATAATACCATCAAACTAATGTAAATATGACGAATCAACTCTTTTTAGACATTGATGTCGGTATGGTGAACTGGGCAAGGGCACAGTTCGC
>CAJONT010000345.1 GCA_905235975.1 uncultured Prevotella sp. | reverse complement strand
GCGATGCCGAAAGAGGTGCTCATCCATACGTTGCCGTCATTGTCGGTGATGATGCCTAACACGTCGTTGCTCGGAAGACCGTCTTTCATCGTAAACACTTCGTAATCCTTGCTCTTCATGTCATAGCACACCACACCATATCCGTAAGTGCCTATCCACAGCTTGCCGGTCGGTGACTCGTAAAGGTAAATGGCACGCGAAATATGATTGCGGAGGGTCTGGTCGGTGGTGAATGAGCTTATCTCCAAGGTCTTGGGATTGCATAGGAACAGACCTTCATCGTATGAGGAATAGAGCATCTGTCCTGAACGCATGGGCAGTATATACGTCACGTTTATCCACTGACGGTAGGGGATGGTGAGCTGTTTTATGTTGCCGTTGGGGTAGAAGAGACGGATGCCGTCGGTCGAGGAACCGGTCCAGATGGTGCCGTCGCCGTCTTCTGCTATGGTCACAATCTCAGCGTCGATATTGAAACTGGTGGGTGTGCCTAATCTCCCGTCTGAGGTGGGTATTTTCACCACGTGCTTTCCTATGCCCACCCACAGGTTCTGGTGACTGTCTAACAACATCGACTCTACGAAATCGCTGCCCACTGTCTGCAAGATGGGTAGGTTGAGGTGGTTGTAGTGTTGAAGGGTGTGGGTATGGACATTATAATAGTAGAGACCGTCATAGCGTGTGCCGAACCATAGGTTGTCGGAGGCATCGGGACAGATGCGGGTCGCGAACTTTCCTTGGATGTATTCGTTGAACATGTAGTCGGGATTGCTCTCTGTCTTCGTGTCCACAAAATAGCCTTGGTTGAAGGTGCCTAACCAGATGTTTTTGCGGCTGTCGGAGAAACAGCAGGTGGCATGAAGGTTGGAGTTGTTCAGTAACTGACGGCTCCTGTCCTGATAGAATTTGTTCGTGGTCCAGTCGTAATCCATCACACCGTTGTTCTCCGTACAGATGAGCAGGTGGTGACCTCGTACAAGCAGGTCGGTTACAGGACTGTGCAAACGGGGATAGATGGCATCGGGCGCGGCGGGCATCATCTTGCCGCTGTGTATGTCTACAGCAGAAATGCCGTCTTCGGTTCCTATTATCAGAAGACGCTGGTCGGTGAGAATGAGACAGTTCACATCGGTCGACTGGCCTAACGACAGACTGTCGGTACGCTTGAGATCGTGTGATACTTTGTATATATAGGACGTGTTGTTGCAACCTACATACAGTTGGCCTAAGGCATCGGCTGTAATGGCCGTCACGATTTTACCCTTCACCAGATTGGTGGGCTGCAACTCTTGTTTCTTGCGGTCCACTACCATTACGCCTTCTGCTCCATAGGCATAGAGCTGTCCGTTTTCCGCCTCTATAAGGCCAAGCACCGTGGTGTTCTTGTTCTTGCCGCTTATCGGATAGCGTATGAACGAGTCGCTGCCTTCGTCGTATCGGCATAAACCCGATGAGGTGGAGGCCCATAACTGATGGCGGCGGTCTAAAAAGAGATTGTTCACGAAATCCGACGGTAGGGAGTTCTCATGGTCGGGCTCACAGAAATAACTGTGATAGGTGATGCCGTTGAAGCGACACAAACCGCGTCCTGTCGCTATCCATATATAGCCTCTACTGTCTTCCTGAAAAGCGTTGATGCGCTTGTTGGGTATCTGCGTATTATCTGCCATGGCGGTCTGTCCCTGGACCTCCGTACACAGTAGGGGTATCCAGAAGCAAACAAATAGCAGGTGCAGGTATGTGCTAAGGCGCTTCACGTTTCTTCTCGGGGTGTAGTTCATGTTTTTTCTTTATTCTGTACAAAAGTAATAATTATATGCCTTTTTCTCTACCTTATATTTATTTTTTTCGTCGGAAAACCAAAAAACGGGGGTAAAATGCCAATCATTAAAGGAAATTAGTCCTCACGGCGGCTTTAATGACGTTGTAACTTCTTTTGTAATGAATCTGTGCGTAAACTGCCACAAAATACGTATATACTTTCCAAATTGTTCATTTTATCTTAAAAAATGTACATAATTAGAGGCTTCGGAACAAATCTACCCTCTGACGCTTTTTCTTTGGGCTAATTTTGCTTTGAACGATGAACTTAATGTCTAACCTCTTTATATTACTATTATGAAAAGAAAACTTTACTTATTTATGGCTGTTTCCATGTTGGCCTGCGTGGGAGTGAAAGCGCAACCACTGGAAATCGATGCCGGCAAGACAGTGGCACAGCCGCTGATGAAACGCTTCGGCACGACCATCACGGTCAACAACACGCTGAGCACACTCCGTGATAATCAGGAGGCACTCAACGACCTGCAACTGCCGTTTGTACGCCTGTTCACAGGTTTCGGTCAGGAAGCTCCCGGTAAACTCTATACCCAACAGCAGGTGCCCGATCAGACTGGTAACAACCTGAACACATCACGCGCTGAGACCATCGCTTCCATTATTGCCGAAAGTGGTGCCATCCCTCTCTATGCAGTGACCTTCCCCCAAAACTGGACTTACCACAGATACAAGGATAATGGTGAGGCCGATTTCAACAACCCCGTGGCAAGCGAGCAACCCAAATTCAAGACGCTGCTCAAGAATTTCTCCTCCGCCATCAAACCTTATTATAATGTGAAGCCCATCTGGGAGCTCATTGAAATTCCGCAGGATGAGATGAACCCCGCATGGCAACAGAACAAGTCGTACATGCAAATCATGGGCGCTGCTTCCAGAGGTGTGCAGGAAGGTCTTGCTTCCAATGCCGTTCCGTCTTCTACCTATGCTACCAACACCTACTGGCTGCCTAACCACGACTTCTGGCTCTATCCTCTTCTGGGTTGCTGCGGCGACCAGGGTGGACGTGTGGATGGTCTTACCTGCAGCTATGTGGCTTACAGCCAGACCGACCGCGTGAAAGATACCTCTACCTTCCTGCAGGGTATGAGCGATTCTGAGGGTCTGCGCTACGAGTGGTGGACCTACTATCTCGATTCTTATATCCCTGAGTTCACTGGTTATGGCTTCAACAATGCCAATACTTACAACGAACTGGGTGTGATTGAATTCATGAAGGTGGCACAAGAGTCGCAGAAATATTGCGATGTGACCAAGATTGGTATCGGTCAGCTGTATGATGACAACTCGGATCCCGACCATCTGGGTCTCATCACTGCCGATGGCAAGAAGACGCAGCTCTACTGGGCGCTCTATCTCTATAACCGCATGCCGATGGATCGTCTGCAGTCCAACGGTGGTATGAGCGGTGTGGGTCACTTAGTGAGCTCCGACGGCAAAAACCTCGTTTGTGTAGCACTCTATAACGACAATACGGCTGAGGTGAAACAGCCTGTCTTGCTCTCCGGACTTCCCTTCACTTCTGGTAAGGTGACGAGATATCTCATCAGCGGCGAACACTCCAATGACGGTGAACTCTTCTCGGAGGAAGTTAAGGCTGTGAGCGACAGCGAGTACACGCTTACCGTGACGTTGGGTGCACATGAGACGGCATTCCTCTTCATCGAAAACAATGAACCTGTGGTGGAAGAAGGACTGGAGCCGCTTCCCGGCTATCTGCACCATCAGGGCCGTTGGTTCTTCGGACGCTGGAGCGACCCCGGCACATGGTGCCAGTGGGACCGTAAGACTTCCACCGGATGGGTGGGCAGTTCGAAAGACTGGGCTGTGATTGCCATCGGCGCCGATTATGAGAATCTCCCCGACCAGGTGTTGGTGAAAGGAACGCTTTCCGGACAGAAAGTGCGTAGCCTCGATGACAACAGCGCTCTCTACATCCGCGTAGACTACGGTGTGGGCTCAGGATTCTCTGAGAGTTACACGCGTGCCCGCATCTTCCAAGATCCTGAGAATGGTGTCTATCATAGCAATCATGGTTCGATGCCCGACGGCTTCAGCTATGGTGGCGATCGTGAGGTGGGAACCGCAACAGTGAACTACGTACAGTCGGGTGGATTCATCCTCGACCTTGCGAAGTATGCACCCTCCAACTGGAACCGTACTGCTCGCTTCATGATATATGAGCAGAACCCTGGCACCCCGAATGGTAACATTGCCAAGTTCCAGTTCTTCAAGATGAGTGACGATTATGTGAATGGCATCAATGCTGTTAACCAGAATGAAACCGTAGAAACCACGCGCATATACGATGTTTCTGGCAAGTACGTCGGCAGCGATGAGACAGCCTTGGGAAAAGGCATCTACATCGTGAAGGAAGGTTCTAAGAGCATCAAGATAGTAAAGTAAGCTCTTACTAACCATCCCTTAAAATGACGAGCCGCCTCGCGAAAGCGAGGCGGCTCTTTTTGGCTCGCCCGGATCTTCCGGAGATTCCGGCTTTTCCGGATATTCCGGTCTTTCCGGTTTCTCCGGTCTTTCCGGTTTCTCCGGTTTCTCCGGTCTTTCCGGTCTTTCCGGTTCCTCCAATATAATCACTGTGCCCCCACAAAAGGATAGCCGGTGTCTGCCAGCGAGATGATTTGCAGTTCTTTCTCCACTTCTTCCATGGATTTGCTGGTGCGGAGCCTTATGCAGCGCTTCTCGCCGGGCAAGAGGTCGAAGTAGTTGTCGGTGAAGAAGTCGTCTGTGCCCTTTGTCTTCAGATACACAGCACGGGCAAACACATCGGTGGTCAACTCTATTTCATAACCGCCGGCGCATTTCTTTAATGTGTGCTTGATGTCGGCATGGCGCAGGTGCATGTCTTTCTGGCGCACGGGGTACCCTATATTATAATAGGTGTGGCCGTCGGCAGTCTCAAAACTCACGTAGATAATCACGTCGTTGGGGACCTCCTCGCCGATGAGGCTGGCTACCGGAATGCTGCCAAGGTCGAGACAGCCGTTCTTGGGAATCACGGTGCGCCGTGTCTCTTCATGCACGGTGCGGCCGGTGAGCGTGAGGCTCTTTATGCGTAGGGTGCCGCTTACGGCACGCAGACGGTCGCTCACCAGTTTCAGCTGCATCTGTGTGTCCGACAGTGGGTAGTCGCTTATCGCCTCGGCGGTCTCTACATTGCTCTCGTGGCCGATGGTGGTGATAGGCTTGTCGGTGGGACCGTGCTTGATAAGGAGCGACACAAGGATGTCGTCATAACTCTTCCGGGCTGCATAGTGCAGGGCTTTCCAGCGGCCGTAATAGTCGATGGAGGCCCATGAGGCCACGGGCCAGCAGTCGTTGAGCTGCCAGTAGAGGCTGCCCATGCAGTAGGGCTTTCTGGCGCGGAATCCTTCCATGCCCATGCGTATGGCATCTGCCTGCAGCACTTGTCCCACATAGAGGAACTGTGCAAAGTCCTCAGGCACACGGTAGTCTTGCTCCATGTATTTGCGGATGCGGCCGTTGGCAAACGAACCTGCTTTCTGGTGAAGCATCATCACCTCGGAGGTGATGTCGTGGTCGCGTTTGTCAGGATTGTAACGCAGCACACTCTCATATTCGGGGAACGATTGGAAACCGTATTCAGAGACAATGCGTGAACGGTGCTCGTAGTAGGCTTCTATGGGCAGCGCACCATGCCAAACCCACCAGTAATGGGAGTCGCCCCACTCAGGTTGACTGGCGGCGTCAGGATGCGAATAGGGTGATGAGGGCCAGTAGAAGGTGTTGCCGCCGTATTCGCGCACCACGTCAGGCAGGATTTCGCAGAAGAGATGACGCTGCATGTCGCCTATGTGCCGGCTGGTCTCAGGGTCGTAGTTGTCTTTCTTGACAAGAAACCACTCGTCCTGCTCTTCGTTGCTGCCGCACCAAAGGGCCAGTGAGGCATGGTTGCGCAGGCGACACACATTGTCGATGGCTTCCTGGCGCACCGTCTCGGCAAAGGCGGAGTCCACCTCATGGCTCTCGCAGGCAAAGGTGAAGTCTTGCCAAACCATGATACCCAGCGAGTCGCAATAGTGGTAGAAGGCGTCGCTCTCATAGAGTCCGCCGCCCCATACGCGCAGCATGTTCATGTTGACGTCGGCGGCACTTTGTACCATCCGGAGGTAGTCGGCATCGGTCACTCGGGCAGGGAGATTGTCCAACGGTATGAGGTTGGCTCCTTTGGCAAAGACGGGCTCGCCGTTCAGCTCGAAGTAGAATCCCCGGCCTTTGCCGTCGGCATCGTCCTTCGTGACCACGCGGATGCTGCGGAGGCCTACCTCGGTAGTCGAAGCATCATGGCACGTGGGGGTGGAAACGGTAGTGTTAAACACCGTGAGGTATTGCTCGCCCAGTCCGTTGCTCCACCATAGACGGGGATTGGGGATGGTGAGGTCCACTTGCAGCTGGTTCTTTCCAGGGTGCAGACGCGTGTTCTTGGTTGCCAACCGGCGACCGTCGGCAGTGATGGTGACTTGTGCCGCATCCACCTCCTGGTCGGACTCTATTTCTACAAGGGCTTGTATCTTGGCACGCTTGCGGGTCACTTCTTTTTGGTTATAGAACACATCGGCAAGACGCAGACCGCTCCACGTCTCCAAGTACACCGGTTTCCAGATGCCGAAGGTGACAAGTCGTGGACCCCAGTCCCATCCGTACTCATAGGTGGCGGTGCGGGCCAACGGTGCCAGTGGCTTGTCGAAGACTCCACCCAACTGCGGATTCTCAGGACCGTAGTTGTGTTGGTAGGGTAGGGCATCGTAGATGGGGAGGTTGCGCCGTATCGGACTCCTGAAGTGGACACGCAGAGTGTTGCTACCTTTGTGAAGGATGCCTTTCACATCCCATCGCCAGGTGCGGAACATGTTGTCGCTGCTGCCTAACAGGCTGTCGTTGAGGTACACATCGGCATAGGTGTCTAAGCCGGTAAAGACGAGGGTCTGCGTGTGTGAGGCCAGTTCTTCGGCAGTTGGAAAGAGGCTGGTCTGGTAAATCCAGTCTTCCTTATCCACCCACTGCACGGCACGCTCGTTCAGCCGGAAGAAGGGGTCTTCTATCATCCGCTCACGCATCAGGTCAAGATGGGTGTTGCCAGGTACTACGGCAGGATGCCACAACTCGGTGCCTGCCATTGAGAATTGCCAGCCTTCGTGCAGGTTTCGCTTGTTTGGAAACGCAAAAATGGCCGTGACTACCAATGGTAGGACGGCCATAATCACAATTCGCTTCTTATTTTCCATAATATGCAGCGAGTTCTTCTTTCACTATATTATAATAAATATAGGGGTCGTTTTTGGTGGAGTCGTTGATGTGTACTTTGCTCTCCGACTTGCTCACATCGGCAATGCCCCAGAAAATGGCATCGCATGTGTCGTCGTAGGTGCCTATCACGGCATATTCCTTTGCACCAAGGCTCCATTTCACACGCTGACGCCATTCCTCGGCACCGATGCGGGCCCAACTGTCGGGGGCTACACCGCTGTTGGGCGACACAAAACGGGCAAGGTCGCCTTCGCTGGCACTCTGGTTGCGGTAGCCCCAACCGTCGGTCGGCGTGAACTCAATGGGGTCGTTCACCTGACAGGTGCCGATGCGGAATTTGGCTAAATAGTCTTTTTCCTCATCGGGGGTCTCATCCCACTGCTTCTTGAAGTCTTTTCCCGGAAGGAAAATGGTGAGCATCGGACGGTCGTCGCCGAATCCATATTTGCGGTAATGCTCTTCCTGTGCCAGGTTGTCCCATACCCACTTCGCACAGTCGTTCCAGTATTTCATGGTCCAAGCTACGGTGTTGCCGAAGAAAAGGAAATACTGCATGTCAAGCTCTTTCGAGGCCTTCACCACGTTCTCGAGCATTGGCCAGTGAATGTCCTTGTATTCGTCCCACTGGGAAGGGTTCGTGAAGTCGATGCCGACCACGTTGATACCAGCTTCTTTGATGCTTTTCATCATGGCCACCGTGAAGTCGTAGTTGCGATAGTCGTGGACAGAGTCCCACTGTTCGTTGGCAAGAAACTTGGTTCCGCGGTCCATCTCGTGGCAGCATACCATGATGTAGGTCACGGGAACGGGCGTGTCATGATTGTTCTCCGTTTTCGCTGTCGAGGTCTTACATCCGCAAAGGAATGCAGCAGAAATGCTAAGGGCCAGACACGCCCTGCCAATGGCAATTGCTGTGTGCTTTATTAGTTTTTTCATGTTTCTTAGAATTTAAAATAAAAAGAACCTGTGTTTACTTTGTTATTTTCTGCAAAATTAACGATAATTACGCGCTTCTCTGTGCTGAATTGTTCCGATAAAAACAACTTATGTCCACATTTTGGACGACTTATGGCGCAATTTGTCGAATTGTCCACGATTCTTTCTTTTTCGTACAAAAAGAGCAGAATTGAACAAAAGAAATAGTGTACTGAACAATTGTGCCTATTAATTAATAAGGGAATCTTTACTTTTGCAAAAGATTTTTAACTGTTTCTATTATTAACTAAAACTTAGAATTATGAAAACGAAATCTTTACTTCTAACAGCTTTGTTTGCTGTCATGGCACTCACGGCTTCGGCATTGGAGATCTCTTTCCAGTATCCCTTCGGTGCCAGCCAGTGTACCATCGAACAGCAGGACGGTATCATCACCCTCACGATTCTTGCTCCTGAGGCAGATGAGTTCCCTGATCCCTATGTGGCTACATTCCCCTTGGGCGTTGTGCTGAACCCCGACTCAAAGACCGTCTCTTTCGATTACACGGCAACCGCTCCTTTCAAAGTGTCCAAGGTATGGTATGCTCCCGACGGCGGCGAGTTCTACTATGAGCCCGACTTCGAGGCAGAGACCTATTGCGAGGCTTCAAGTGAGTGGGCACAGGGCTCATTCAGCATTGCTGCTGGTGTGGAGGAACTGGGATTCGGTCGTAACAAGAACGACTGGATGCGCATCGACTTCGAGGTAGAGGCCGGTACCGTAATCAAGTTC
>CAJONT010000344.1 GCA_905235975.1 uncultured Prevotella sp. | reverse complement strand
TCAATCTTATCTTTGTTCTCGAGAAGGAAATCAATGTCATCCAGTCCGTTGAGGAAACAATGTTTTTTGTATGCATTGATTTCGAACGATACGGCACGTTGCGTAGACAGATTGGTGATGGTTTGTTTGGGAAGGTCTATGACCACTTCCGTTTCCGGGTTTTGTGCAATGGAATCGAACAGTTCTTGCAAGAAATCTTCGGGCACCACTACTGGCAGCACAAAGTTGTTCAATTCATTTTGTTTGTGTATGTCGGCAAACGACGAACTCACCACGGCCCTGAAGCCATAGCCGGCAATTGCCCATGCGGCATGTTCGCGTGAGGAGCCGCAGCCGAAATTCTTCCCTGCCACAAGCACACATCCTCCAAATGTAGGATTGTTCAATACGAAGTCAGTATTCACACTTCCGTCTTCGTGGTATCTCAAATCATGAAACAGGTGGTCACCCATCCCGTTGTTCTCGGTCGTTTTGAGAAATCTGGCGGGTATTATCTGGTCCGTATCAATGTTGTTGAGCGGCAAAGGTACACATTTGCTTCTCACTATTTGGAATTTTGGTCTTATCATGGTGCAAGTGGTTAAAGAAATGTTCTTGGATCGGTGATTTGGCCTGTGACGGCACATGCTGCAGCCACCAAGGGACTGGCCAGGATGGTCTTGGAACCCGGTCCCTGTCTGCCAACGAAGTTGCGGTTGGATGTCGAGACGGAGTATTTGCCCGACGGCACTTTGTCGTCGTTCATACCCAGACAGGCGGAGCATCCCGGTTGACGAAGTTCAAAACCGGCTTCTTCGAGTATGGTTTTCAGTCCCTCGCGCTCAATCTGGCGGTACACATTCCAACTACCAGGCACGAGCCATGCCACGACGTCGGCATGCTTCTGCTTCCCTTTCACGATAGAGGCGAAAGCCCTGAAGTCTTCTATGCGTCCGTTGGTGCAGGCACCTAAGAACACGTAGTCAACTTTATGTCCAAGGAGCGACTGCCCCGGTTGGAACTCCATATAGTTGAGCGCATTGGTGAAAGAAGCCTTTTCGTTTTCCGATATTTCATCGAGCGTGGGCACATTTTGTGTGATGTCGATACCCATTCCCGGATTCGTGCCGTAGGTGATGCGCGGTCCTATGCAAGTAGCATCGATAAACACCTCCTTGTCGAAAACCGCATCATCGTCGCTCTTCAGCTGGCTCCATTCTTCCACAGCCTTGTCCCATTTCTCACCTTTGGGGGCAAATTCTTTATCTTTGATATATTCGAATGTGACATCATCGGGAGCCACCATGCCGCCTCTCGCACCCATTTCGATGGAGAGATTGCACAAGGTGAGTCTTCCTTCCATCGACAAGTTCCTCACGGTGCTTCCTGCATACTCTACCACATAGCCTGTGGCACCAGAGGTGGAAAGGGTGGCCATGATATAGAGTGCCACGTCCTTTGCCGTCACCCCTTTGCCCAATGTGCCTTCAATGTTGATGCGCATGGAGCGCGGTTTCTGCTGGAGGATGCACTGTGATGCCATGACCTGCTCCACTTCGGAGGTACCGATACCGAAGGCCAGCGCGCCTACTGCTCCGTGTGTGGAGGTGTGGGAATCGCCGCACACGATGGTCATACCCGGCAGCGAGAGGCCCTTCTCCGGTCCCACCACATGGAGGATGCCGTTGTTGGGATGCATCATACCCCAGTGGAGCAGTCCGAATTCCTGGCAGTTTCGCTTCAGTGTCTCCACCATACCTTTCGAGACAGGGTCTTCGATGGGCAATTCTTGGTTGATTGTAGGAACGTTATGGTCGGGCATACAGACCAAATGGTCGGGCCTGAAGCATTTGATTCCTCTTTTGCGCAGCGCGTCGAAGGCTTGAGGAGAGGTGACCTCATGGCAGTACATACGGTCGATGTACAACTGTACAGGGCCATTTTCGATAGCCTGCACCACATGACGGTCCCAGATTTTGTCAAACAATGTATTCATGATATCAGTTTTTGAATTTGTTTATACAGTCGATGTAAGCCTCGACCGATGCCGTCACGATGTCGGTGTTGGCACCGAAGCCGTAGTACAGATTGCCGTTGTACTCCACTTGCATGTGCACCTTACCCACGTCGTCAGAACCTTTCGAGATGGCTTGAATGGTAAACTCCTTCATGGTCATTTGTTTCTGGATAATCTTCTTCAGGGCGCGGATGGCGGCATCTACAGGACCGTTACCGGTAGAGGCAGCCTCAAATTTCTGTCCGCTGATATCCAGTCCGATACTCGACACGCTCCTTACGCCCATTCCGGTGGTCACTTGCAGGAAGTCGAGTTTCACGGCGTGTGCCTCGGCGGTATCGGCACCGGCGAGCATCAGGATGTCTACATCGGTCACTTCCTTTTTCTGGTCGGCCAGCTTCAGGAACTTCTGGTATATCTTGTCTATACGTTTTTCATTATCTATGTGTACGCCCAGCACCCTCAGTCTGTATTTCAGGGCCGCCCTACCCGACCTTGCGGTCAAGACAATGGAATTGTCATCGAGTCCCACGTCCTTGGGGTCCATAATCTCGTAGGTGGAAGCATCTTTCAGCACGCCGTCCTGATGTATGCCGCTGGAATGTGCGAAGGCGTTTCGGCCCACGATGGCCTTGTTGGGCTGTACGGGCATGTTCATCAGACTCGACACAAGTTTGCTGGTGGGATAAATCTGCGTGGTATTGATGTTGGTCTCGATAGGGACGTCGTGATGACATTTCAGTATCATGGCAATCTCTTCAAGCGAAGTGTTGCCGGCCCTCTCCCCTATTCCGTTGATGGTGACCTCCACCTGTCTTGCACCGTTGAGTACACCGCTGAAAGAATTTGCGGTGGCGAGTCCCAGATCATTGTGGCAATGGGTAGACAGAATGGCTTTGTCGATGTTGTCGACGTGCTCCATCAGGTATCTAATCTTGGCACCGTATTCCTCGGGCAGGCAGTAGCCGGTTGTGTCGGGAATGTTCACCACCGTGGCACCTGCTTTGATGACCTCTCTCACTACGCGAGCCAGATACTCATTGTCGGTACGTCCGGCATCTTCGGCATAGAATTCCACATCGTTCACAAACTTCTTGGCATACTTTACGGCTGCCACAGCCCTTTCGATGATTTCCTCACGGGTGGAATTGAACTTATACCGTATATGGCTGTCGCTGGTACCGATACCCGTATGAATGCGTTTGTGCTTTGCATACTGAAGCGACTGTACTGCAACATCAATGTCCTTCTCATTAGCGCGTGTGAGGGCACACACCGTGGGCCAGGTTACGGCTTTGGAAATTTCAATTACCGAATTGAAGTCACCGGGGCTTGAGATGGGGAAGCCCGCCTCAATGACGTCAACACCCAGTTTCTCGAGTTGCTTGGCAACCTCTATTTTCTCAATTGTATTGAGCTGGCATCCTGGCACCTGTTCGCCGTCGCGCAAGGTGGTGTCGAAAATATACAATCTTTCTTTCATCCTCTTTACTACTTTGTTTACCTATGAAAAATCATACACTCTCAGGCTGAAAATCGTGATGAAATGCAGCCTGAAAGTGAAATTCTTATAATTAGATGGCAAAATTAGTCATAATGAGCGTTTATTGCAAAAGAAAAGGATTAAAAATATGCAAAAATGCTACAATTTGTAAGTTTTTTAAACAAAAACACGACAGATATCAATTTTTGATGGCATCCAGCACTTGATTTGCAATCGACTTCATTCCTTTTACCGACGGATGGCCGCTCATCTTATCGATATCGTGCAGTGCGATACATTTCACGCCGTAATGTTGGCAAATCGCCTTGCACGACTCGGTGATATCCTGCCTCAGTTCCGTATTGAGGATAAAGTAGATTTTCACGTTCGGATAACGGCGCTGCATGTGGTGGAGCATATAAGCCATGGCGGGACGGAAAGTATAGAAATCGGCCTTGGTCCAATTCTCATACTTGTATTCTCCCACCTGTTCACCTGCCCAACTGTCGTTGGTGGCACCAAAAATGAAAATAATGTCAGGGTCGCCCAAATTGTCCATTCGTGTAAGGAAGGAACGTACAGAATAGTCGTTGCCGTCATAGCCATAATAGCCTATTGTCGACCCGCTGTAGGAATTGTTGCGGCAGAGACGGAATCCGCCATCTTTTGCCACTTGCCACCACCATGTTTGGGTCACGTCGCTCACGTCGGTATTTTTACTGTGTTTGGCATAATACCACATTTCGTTGGTGTCGGGTGTCACATACCCTTCATAGGTGGAGTAAGAATCTCCTAACACCGAAATAGAAAGCGATTGCGCAAAGAGGGGGATGATGCCCGCCAGTGCGAGAAGCATGCAGAATATCTTTTTCATATATGTGTGTATTTATAAATAATCAATACGGTAAACTATCGTTCATACTTCCGCCGAGGGGGTCGTCGTTGTCGATGTCGGGGAGGTTGTCGGGCATGGGCGAGCGGTTCATCCTTGAGCCCATTATCTCGCCTCCAGTAGCAATAGGTGTGGAATCTTCTGGATTGGCAAATCGTGTAAATTCGCCTCTGAAGCTAAGGAGCACATCGTCTATGGCACCCTTTCTGTGTTTGGCAATAATGATTTGTGCCATGCCGTGCATATCATTGCCATTCGAATCGGCATAGATATGATAATATTCAGGGCGGTGAACAAACAGCACGATATCGGCATCCTGCTCAATGGCACCCGATTCACGCAAGTCGCTCAACTGCGGTCGTTTGCCATCAGGTCCTTCACGGTTGTCGACCGTTCGGTTGAGCTGCGACAGGGCGAGGATAGGTATATCAAGTTCCTTGGCAAGTTGCTTCAGTGAGCGGCTTATGGTAGACACCTCTTCCTGCCTGTTGCCAAAACGAGCACCATTGGCATTCATCAGCTGCAAATAGTCGACCATGATGACTTCCACCTTTTTTTCTCTTACCAGTCGGCGTGCCTTTGTCCTGAGTTCAAAGATCGACAGTCCGGCGGTATCATCAATATAGAGAGGCACATCTTCGAGTTTACGCAGGTTCTTGTCGAAGCGTTTCCACTCGGCATCGTCAAGCTGACCGTTCATAATCTTGTTTCCCGGCACTTCGCACACATTCGAGAGGATACGGTTCACGAGCTGAAGGTTGTTCATTTCCAAAGAGAAGAATGCCACGGGAATGCGGTGGTCCACAGCGATGTTCTTCGCCATCGAAAGGGCAAACGAGGTCTTTCCCATAGCGGGACGTCCGGCAATAATGACCAAGTCGCTCTTCTGGAGTCCCGAGGTGATTTGGTCGAGTTTTGTATAACCGGTGGGCACGCCTGTAAGACCGCCTTTGTTTGACGCCGCCTTCTGGATGGCTGCCACTGCCTCCTGAACCACCGTGTTTATTTGCACATAGTCCTGCCGCATGTTTCGCTGCGACAGTTCAAAAAGGCTCCCTTCGGCTTTTTGCATGAGCACATCTACATCGACCGACTCGTCGAAGGCATCTGTTTCTATCATGCTGGCAAACGAGATGAGTTGCCGTGCCATAAACTTCTGGGCAAGAATGCGTGCATGGTATTCGATATGTGCAGACGACATCACCTTGTCGGTAAGTTCCAAGAGATAAGCCAATCCACCTGATTCCTCGGCAGTACCTTCTTTCTTCATCTCCTCCAGCACGGTATTGTAGTCGACAGGGTGTTCGTGGAGGTTCAGGTTTTGGATGGCCTGGTATACCGCCTGATTTTTCTTTTCATAGAATGTCTCTGGGCGCAGGATTTCGGAGACCACGGAGAATGCGTCGTGGTCAATCATCAATGCACCAAGCACCATACGCTCTATTTCAAGTGCCTGAGGGGGTACATGTCCTATACTGTTGTCGATTGGTTGTGGTGTGCTTTTACGTCTTGTCTGTGGGTTGTTGTCAGCCATTGTTTTGTCTATGTCAAAAAATTCACCTTCGTGTCAGAAGAAGGTGAACAGGTCGTTCTTTCGTGCACAAAGATAAGGATAATTTTTGGAATATCTTCAAAACCTTCCGCTTTATTCTTCAACTTCTGCCTACAATAAATCAGAAACTCTATTCAATATCCGCTGAAAACTTGCTTATTTTTCCAAATTTTTATTACTTTTGCAAAGTGTTTTACAAAATATCAGTAAAAAACACGACCAAGGTATACTGTAATGTAAGTGAAAAGTTATGCACCTGAAAGAATTGTTAAAATATGATGCTGTAAAATTTCTGTTTAGGGAATACATTGCATTCAATCAGAGAAGATATGTGCGAAAGTTACAAGACAAGGAAAAAATCAACGTCGTGTTCTTTGCCATGCAACGCTCTATGTGGAAATACCAATATCTATACCAAGAATTTAAAAAGAACAACAGATTCAACGTATCCATAGTATTATCGCCTGCACGGAGATTCGTCAAGGAACAACAAAAAAAGGACATGCAGGAACTGAGTTCTTATTTTACAGAACAGGGCATTGATTTTTACGATTACGACGTTGAAAATCCCCAAAATGCGATTGACGTAAAACGTGTTTTGGATCCCGATATCCTTTTTTATCCACAACACTATAGTCTATTGTTAAATCCTTTGCACGACAGTACTGGGTTCAATGACAGACTTATTTGCTATTACCCGTATGCATTTTGGACGACAAAAGGCTCGTGGGGCTATAACTCAAGGATGCAGAACTATGCATGGAAATTATTCTATTC
>CAJONT010000343.1 GCA_905235975.1 uncultured Prevotella sp. | reverse complement strand
ATCACGGTTCCCAATCCTTCCTATGTGCAGCTGCCCATTATAAAAGCGGTAATAGAACATCTGCAAGGTTTCAACCTTTGCAACTGCACCAGTGTCTCTGCCACACCCGTGAATTGGGTGATTGATAAAATCCTCGACAAGTTCTGATGAGAAATCTCACAGCATTTCTAATTCTTCTTTGCGCTTTCGTATCACAGCCGGTTGACGCACAAGACAGCATAGCGGGTAAACCCACCTTGCCTAAACGCGTCATTAACGGTGTCACTTCTGTGCTGCGTGAGTTTAACAATATAGACACTGCCTACATCGAACCACAGCACTATAGGTTTTCTGCCATGATGCAGTCTACCTATATGTTCGAATGGTACAGAATAAAAAGTAAGTCGGGACAAACCATCTCTTTTGCTCCTGAAACAAGAATAAAAGTCGGACCGTATGTAAGTTGGAGCCTTCTGCTCTTGGGTTATAGTATTGACCTGGCATATATCAGCGCCAACAAGAAAAGAGAAATCGACATGTCAATCTACTCCTCGATGATAGGTGTTGACCTGTTCTACCAACGATCCGGCCACGATTACAATATAAGATACGTTGACCTGGGTGATGACGACTTGAGATTGGAAGAGACCATACCTTTCGGTGGATTGGGTGTCAGTATCACAGGAATCAATGTGTCCTATGTGCTCAACCACCGTAAGTTCTCCTATCCTGCGGCCTTTAGCCAGAGCACCTGTCAGCGTAGGAGCGCCGGAACAGTCATCCTGGGCATGGGCTATACGAGACATTCGCTCTCGATGGATACTGAACGGCTTAAGAATACCCTTGAACCCTACGATGTTTATCCGTATCTCGACAATGACCTGTTCTTCAACTCTATCGACTATACTGACGTGGCATTTTCCGGAGGCTATGCTTACAACTGGGTGTTTTCGAAGAACTGGCTTTTTAATGTGACGTTGTCGGCCAGCTTGGCATATAAGCATTCTACAGGTGATTATATCATGGATGCTTTGATTTTCAAAGATTTCTCGTTCAGCAACATGAATTTTGATGGGGTGGGACGATTCGGCTTGGTGTGGAACAATTCTAATTGGTTCTTCGGTGCCAATGGGGTTGTTCACTCATATAATTACAAAAAACCGCAGTTTGCCACCTCCAATTATTTTGGTAACGTGAATTTATACGTCGGATTTAATTTTGGAAGAAAAAAAGGACATATACATGAAAAACACTATTAAGTTACTCCTTGCTTTTGCAGCCTTCATACTCAGTAGCATGTCTGTGCTTGCACAGCCCCAGTATACGCAGGAAGACAGCGTCCGCATCGCAGGTTGGCTCGAAGAGAGCCGAACGATTGAAGATACGCCGTCGCTGATCGTGTTTTTTGCCGACAAGTTGAAAGATGTTCCTTATGTGGCCAAAACGTTGGAAATAAACCCGGAGGAACGACTTGTGGTGAATATCCGTGAACTCGACTGTACCACTTACGTGGAGAATGTACTCGCTCTTGCTCTCTGTGCCAGCAGCAAGATGTATCATTTCCGGCAGTTCTGCTACGCCCTGCAAAAGATACGTTATCTGAAAGGGCGTGTTCACTATACCAGTCGCAAACATTATTTCTCCACATGGATAAACGACAATGTCAGTCTCGGACTTTTAGAGTCGGTAGAACAGCCCAATCCGCCCTTTTCCGCCACCCAAATTGTGGATGTCGACTATATGTCCACACATGCGGATGCCTACCCCATGCTCAAGAATCATCCAGAATGGATAGATGACATTTCGGAGATGGAAAAAGAAATCTCGGGACTGAAAGTGCGTTATGTTCCCTCGGCTGTAGTGGGAAACAGCACTTTGCTTAAACAATATGTTTTCGACGGCGACATCATCGCCATCGTGACCAAGATGAAAGGGCTTGATATCGCCCATGTGGGTTTTGCAAGGTGGCACGATGATGGTCTTCATCTCATGAACGCCTCAATGATTCACAAAAAGGTGGTCGATGAGCCCATGCTGCTCTCTGATTACCTGAAAAAGCATTCTTCACATCTTGGAATACGCATAATTCATCCTATATTTTGAATTTCTATCCCTCTTTTTTGCGAATATTAGATTATTTTTCTATTTTTGCATTCTGTAAAGGTGGGT
>CAJONT010000342.1 GCA_905235975.1 uncultured Prevotella sp. | reverse complement strand
TATTAATTCTGAAAATTTTGAAGGCAGTGTTCCATCGGTTTCGTTTCGGTCGCTTTTTGCTTTTATTCGGTGCAAAGCGTCAAGTCTTATCCGTTGTGTAGCCCGCCACACGCCTTCTGAAACTTACACTTTGCCTCGACTAAAAGACAAAAATCGCCTCGACATAATGAATAGAACCCACCTTAAGTTACTCAGCCTTGGGTTCTGCCTTCTTGGCAGGTGCCTTCTTGGCTTTGGGTTCTGCCTTCTTGGCAGCCGCCTTCTTGGGTTTTTCGGCGGTCTCTATTTTAGCTTTCAGCTTTTCTTCCTCAGCCTGTATTTTCTCCACCTTTGCTTTGAGACGCGTGATTTCCTTGTCTTTCATAACAATCTCATCACCCTGATTCTTGATTGTGGTAAGCAGGGAATTAAGCTCTTCGTTCTCAATCTCCTCCGGATAGAGATTGTTGACACGTGTGATGAAATCGCCAAGAATATTCATATAGTTGGTGAACGCATCGAAAGGCGTGGAATAGATGCCGCGGTCGAGTCCCACATTGGAGGGTTTTGTGGTCATGAAGCGGAAATTGTTGGAAGCCTGCAGGTAGTCCCAGTCCTGATTGACACGAGGGTCATTGGCAATGCGCACACGTTCGGCCACGCTATAGAGTTTATCGAAAGCCTCTCGCTGCATGGGGTTACCCAACCAGCAGCTCACATCGCGTTCTTCGTCTACCCACGACAGGGTGTCGGGCACGTCGAGCGCACCCACGCTCTTCATCTTCATGCAGATTTCTGTAGGCGTAGAGAAAGTGATGCCCTTGGCTTTTGCACACACCGGCAGAGCCTTTATGAACTCAAGAATGTTGCTGGAAAGCGGTTGTGCGATACCCAAAGCAGAAAGTTCCATGAAGATATTGATAATCTGTTCCTCCTCGGGGAATTTGGCAATGCGATCGATGTAGTTGTCGGCAAAGAGCGGATATCCCTCCCACTCGCTGTTGTTGAAGCGCAAAGAGATGTCGTCGCTCAGTGTGACATCGCGCAGCAAGAGCTTCAAGTTGGGAGCGAGTGCACAATTGTAGACATAGTGGGGTGATTTCCATCCCAGCACGTGGCGTGCGCCCTCGGTGAGCATACCCTTGAATCCCATGGCAGCGGCCTGTGCACCGATGTCGTCGCTGTAGATAAGTGAGGAGTTGCGGAGCACCTGCGGTTCTTGTCCGAAATATTCTTTTATTTTGATTGCCTGCCTCCGCACTTCCGCTGCGAACGACTCCTCGTCTTTCAGCGAAGCGAGTCCGTGTGAATAAGGCTCAGCGAGGAACTCCACGCATCCGGTATTGTTGAGTTCCTGCAGTTTCTCCAGCACCTGTGGAGCGTGCATCTCAAGTTGTTCAATGCCTACGCCAGAGAGCGAGAAGGCCACTTTGAAGAACTTGCCGTGCTCCTTAGCCATATCGAGGAGAGCGCCGAGAGCCGGCATATAAGAACGTTCGGCGATGTCGGAGATGAGGCGCTCGTTCTCGTAGTCGTCGTAGTAATAATGGTCGGTACCGATATCGAAGAAACGGTAGCGTTTGAGATGTATAATCTGGTGTATCTCAAAATAAAGACATATGGTTTTCATTGTCGTAGAATAATTTACTTGTTAATGGTTCGGATATACAAATCCTTTATCTTACGTCCCACTTTCTCCCAAGTGATTTGGTCGACCTCGCGCTTGCCCTCATCCTGCAGATAGTGGAACAGGCTGTCGTTGTGGCATATAGAGTAGATTGCATCGGCCAGGGCATGAATGTCCCAGTAGTCTACCTTGATGCAATTGTCCAGGATTTCGGCACAACCGCTCTGCCAAGAGATGATGGAAGGTGTGCCGCACTGCATAGCCTCGAGCGGTGAGATGCCAAAAGGTTCGCTCACCGACGGCATGACGTAGACATCAGAGTTTTTCAGGCATTCGTAGACCTGTTTTCCCCTCATGAATCCCGGGAAGTGGAATCTGTCGGCGATGCCCCGTTCTGCAGCCAGTTGTATCATGGCGTCCATCATGTCGCCGGAGCCAGCCATGCAAAAGCGCACGTTTCTTGTACGGTGCAAGACGAGAGAAGCCGCCTCGACGAAGTACTCAGGTCCTTTCTGCATGGTGATACGTCCCAAGAAGGTGACCACTTTCTCCTTGTTGGTATGGTCAGGACGCGGTATGTCTTGCAGTTCCTGTCGCAGCGGATACACCGCATTGTGCATGGTGAACACCTTGCGTGGATCCTGGAAATAGTGGTTGATGACCGTCTGCCGTGTCAGTTCGGAGACACACATGATGCAATCGGCATTGTCCATACCGTCTTTCTCTATTGAATAGACGGTGGGGTTCACCTTTCCTCTTGAGCGGTCGAAGTCGGTAGCATGTACGTGAATGCAGAGCGGTTTGCCACTCACCTGCTTGGCATGGATGCCAGCGGGATAGGTAAGCCAATCGTGAGCATGAATGATGTCGAAATCTTCGGTACGTGCCACCACACCCGCGATAATGGAGTAATTGTTTATTTCCTCGTGCAGGTTTTTGGGATATCCCCCTGCGAACTCCATACATCCGAGGTCGTTGACGTGCATATAGTTAAAGTCGGCATAGATATGGTCACGGAGCCTGTAGTAGTAATCAGGATCCATGATGTTGCCCACTCTGTTTCGCACGTAATCGTAGTCGACGTTTCTCCATGCGATGGGCACAGCACACATGGCCACGATGCGGCATGCCGTCTGGTCTTCATCGCCGAAGGGTTTAGGCAGACAGAGCGTGATGTCCATGTCGCCTTGTGCGTGCAGTCCCTCAGAGATGCCATAATTAGCGGTGGCGAGTCCACCGTACACATGAGGAGGATACTCCCATCCAAACATTAAAACTTTCATATCGTTTCTCCTCCTTTATTTATAGGTGTATGATTCAAAGAGTTTGAGTGTGCGCAGAATTTCAGCCACATTCATAGCGAACGACATGGCGCCCCTTCCGCTGAAAGGCGGGTTGCCGTCGAAGAGTTCGCTGATGCTGCCGAGGCAGTGATAGAACATCTCATCCTCATATCCCACGAGTTGTCGTTCCACGAAGCTGAGTCTTGTGCGCTTATACAATTTGAGGCAAGCCTCCATATAGAAGCCGCCGAGCCACGGCCATGCAGTACCCTGGTGATAAGCATAGTCGCGTTTTGTCTGCGGTCCCACGTACAAGGGATTGTATCCACCGCTCTTCGGAGAGAGAGAACGGAGGCCCTTTGGTGTGAGGAGTTCGCGTGTGCAGATATCCAGGACGCCCTTCTTCTGTTCCTGCGAAAGCGGCGAGTAGTCGAGTGCCACGGCAAAAATCATGTTAGGCCTTACGCTCCAGTCTATCATATTGCCGTCGACATAGTCGTAGAGGTATCCGTATTCATTGAGGAAGACATCGATGAAAGACGTCTTGCACCGGTCGGCCATTTCCTCAAAGCGTGCAGCGCGTTCCTTGTCACCGAATTCGTTTTCAAGTCGTGCACAGTATTTCAAGGCATTGTACCACAGTGCGTTGAATTCCACCACATATCCAGAGCGGGGAACCACGGGCCGTCCGTTGGCGGTGGAGTTCATCCACGTCACGGCACGTTCACGTCCCTGTGTGTGAACCAGTCCGTTGGCCTCGAGCGTAAGATTGGGGTGATTGTTACCAGCCACATAGTCGACGATGTCGTTGACCAGTTTTCCGTACATTTCAAACGCTTTCTCGGTTCCGCATGCTTTTCCATACTGCTGAACGGACCACACCGCCCAGAGCGGCACATCGGGTTGTTCTATCTCATAGATCTTAGTGGTATTGGGTTTCCCCTCCATAAACTCGCGTAATCCACGCTCAGCGCTCTGCATGACGAGTTCGAAGTAGTCTTGTTCATTGATGGCGAGCGTGAGTCCCGGCAGAGCGATGAAAGTGTCGCGTGCCCTGCACTTGAACCAAGGATATCCGGCGAGCAGATAGCGGTCGTCGTTAGGCTGTCGGTTATGGAACTGATGTGCGGCATTGACGAGGCAGTGGAAGAAGTTGTCTCTCGGAGAGCGTTCCTGTATTTCGCTCTCGATGAGTTTCTTGAGCGAGCTCGACTTAATCTGCGATGTAGAGCCGGAGAAGACGATGCTCTCCCCCTTCTTGATGCTCATTTCAAAATAGCCGGGCACGTAGAGGTCCTCGTTGGAGGCATATCCTCTCTCCTGCTCTTTGGGATACTCCACTCCACGGTACCAGTCGGGCTGGAAGATGAAGTTGTTTTTCTTACTGAACTGCATGTAGAGGTCAGGATAGCCAGCATACATGCACGTCTTGATGCCATTGTCGACCTCGGTATACTCCCTGCTTGCGGTAGAGTTCTCGTGTGTGAACTGCCTCACGCTACGGAAGGCGAGGAATGGACGGAAACGCAGTTTAGTGGCCGAGTGGGCATCATCGAGGGTGTACCTTATGAGGATTCTGTCCTCATAGTGCTGGAACACGACCTCCTTTCTGAGCACCACGCCGCCCACTCTGTAAATGGTGGTAGGCACTTTGTCGCAGTCGAACTCACGGATATACTTGTGGCCTTTCGGACTGAAGTTGTTGCCCTGGTACTTATGCAGTCCCAGGTTGAACTCCGCTCCGTGCTGCACTACCGTCACATCGAGAGATGACAGCAGTACGTGATTTTCATCGTCCATCTCAGGGATGGGCACCACGAGCAAGCCATGATACTTCCGCGTGTTGCAATCGACAATCGTAGAGCAGGAATAAGCTCCCGAGCGGTTGGTTCTCAACAGCTCTTTGGGCAATGACGCCTGCAGGTTTGTCATCAGTGCTTTTTCGAATCGAAGATAGCTCATAGTTGTTCTATTAAGGTTTGAAAAATTCTAGATTCCTTGGTTAGTATAAAAATTGGGCACCTCATCGAGTTGAGGCGCATATTTTGGCCAAAGATAATAATTTTTACTTTCTACACAAAATATTCGCGTCACTTTTTGTAGTGTAAATGTCAATTTGCCGTTTCAGGGTAATTTTAGCGTAAAATATTTCCTAATTTGACAGAAAAAGTGTAAATTTGCCACCATTCCATCCGTTTCCCGTAAAACAGGGCGCATCACGATGACAATAGAGAATAGCGAGACAACCTATCTGAGCGAGGACATGGAGAAAGGGCTTCGTACGCTATGGCCCTCGCTCACCGACAGAGAGGAGCAGTTGCTTCTCTCTCGCATGGTAGTAAAATCATTCAACAAACAAGACGTGATTTACCATGCTCAGAGCATTCCCCATTACATACTTGTGGTGCTGAAGGGCAAGGTGAAGGTATTCAAGGATGCCATAGGCGGCCGCAATCAGATAATCCGTGTGGTGAAGCCCGTTGAGGTGTTTGGTGCCCGAGCCTATTTTGCCAGCGAGCTTCACAGCAGTACTGCCACCGCCTTAGAGCCCTCGGTAGTGGCCTTTATACCCACCGACGTGATAATGCGTGTGATAAGGGAGAATTCGGATGTGAGTATTTTCCTTCTTCGTCATTTAGCTTTCCAATTAGGTCTTTCCGACACACGCACGGTAAGTCTCACGCAGAAGCACATCAGGGGCCGCTTGGCCGAGGCGCTTCTCTTCCTTCGCACCAGTTACGGCACCGAGCGCGACGGCAAGACACTCAACATCTACCTAAGCCGCGAAGACCTTGGCAGTCTGTCGAACATGACGACGAGCAACGCCATTCGCACCCTCTCGGCCTTTGCCGAGGAAGGTATCGTGGCGATAGAGGGTAAGAAGATAAAGATAGAGGATGAAAAGAAACTTCAGCTCATCTCCAATGAGATAGTGGTCAGATAAGGAAGTTGACCACTTCTTGTTCTACCTGCACTTTAAAGGTACCCACTGGGGAATTCATAATCCGTCCGTCGACGCCGATAAGTGCGCGTTCCGCCTTTTCTATGACGACCTCATTGGTGCGGTACGGGTGCACACTTCCGTGATTGAGTATTTTGCCGCTATACAGCAAATAGAAACCCTCGACGAGTTGTGCGACCTGCGGGTGGTAGACAACCGACACGTCGAGGAGTCCGTTGTATGGCACGGCGTTGGGTGTAAAGCCATATCCCTTAGCGTTTCCTATGCACACGGTCATGACCTTTCTGTCGATCACGTCGCTCTCAATGCGGAGTCGCATTTTATACTCCAATCGCTGGAAAATCATGAGTAATGTAGACGGTATGAACGAAAGTGTCCTCAGTCCCGGCACATTGTTCGCGCGTCGCCGCAGTTTCATCACCGAAGCCACCAATCCTATACACACGCAGTTGAGGAAATAGCGTCGGCATCTTTCTCCCTGCTGGTTGTTATAGCGTATACACCCCACATCAATCTTTCTCACTCTATGGCGGCAGAGACGAGACACGGTATCTTCGATGTCGTTTTCCTTGAAGTCCCAGAAACGTGCGAAGTCGTTCATTGTACCGTTGGGAATGACTCCAAGAGCAATTTGTTCTCTCACATCCTTTTCAGTGTGCATGAGGCAGTTGAGCGCCTCGTTGAGCGCCGAGTCACCTCCCACGATGATGATGGTGGTATATCCATTGTTTATCATCATCTTGACCAGTCGTTCAACGCTCTTGGCATTCTCGCTTTGCACATGGTCGTAGCATACGCCTTTCTCCTTTAGGCATTTCTCTATGCGCGTCCACTTTTTTCCGGGTTTAAGCACTCCGCTTTTGGGGCAATAGACGATACCCCATCTTTTATTGTCATCCGCCATATATTTATATTAAGGTGTATTCTGTTATTTCAATTTCTCTGATGGGCAAGATTTATTACCTATTCCTGTCGAGCGACATGATTTGCTCCACTTTCTGTTCCATGGGCAGCATGGCATCTATCCAGTGTATGTGGCACCCTCTACGTTCCATGCCCCGGAACCACGTCATCTGCCTTTTGGCAAACTGGTGAATGGCCGTTTCTAAGCATGTGAACATTTGCTCATATGAGGTGCGTCCCAACACATACTCTGTGACGAAGCGATATTCCAGTCCGTAATACATGAGGTCATCGGCAGGCACGCCACTGTCGAGGATCTGTCGGACCTCCTCTGCCATACCCTGCTCAAGGCGTGTCTGCAGTCGCTCGGTAATGCGCCGGCGGCGTTCCTCACGGCTGATGCTCAGTCCCACCACAAGCGATTGTATGGCAGGAGCCTCACGCAACGGGAGCGGATGTTCCAAGTTGTATTGTTCTATCTCGATGGCGCGTATGGCACGCTGGCGCGAGTCGACATCGGTGGTATTGTGCATGGCAGTGCCGCTGCGTGCCTTGAGTTCAGCGAGCATGGCCGTGAGTTCTTCCATCGACTTGTTTTCGAGCGCCTGTCGCAGTGTTTCGTTCTGCGGCACAGGAGAGAGGTGGTATCCCTTTATGACAGCCTCAATGTAAAGGCCTGTGCCTCCGCAGAGTATCGGTCGTTTGTGTCTCCCCACGATGTCGTTGTAGGCAGCAAGGAAATCGTGCTGATACTCGAACAAGTTATACTTGGTGCCCGGTTCGCAGATATCGATGAGGTGATAAGCCACTTGTCGTCCGTCGACCACATAGTCGGCCAGGTCCTTTCCCGTGCCGATATCCATCCGCTTGTACACCTGTCGGCTATCCGCACTTATCACCTCTCCGCCGATGCGGTCGGCGAGTGTCGCAGCAAGGGCAGTCTTGCCGCAGGCTGTAGGCCCCAGGATGGTAATCATGATTGCGTAACGGCTATTGGTTTGTGGGCAGTCCCATTTGGGTACAAAATTAGGAAAAAATAATCACAAAAGGCAACGAAAAGCGCAAAAAAAGCCGTCCGACGGATGTCGGACGGCAATTCAATCTTTCATCAACGATATTATTTGAGCTCAGCGAGGCACTTGATGGTGCGAACCATCTGTGAAGTGTAGGAGTTCTCGTTGTCGTACCAAGACACCACCTGTACCTGATAGGTGTCGTCGTCGATCTTCGAAACCATTGTCTGAGTAGCGTCGAAGAGCGAGCCGAACTTCATACCGATGATATCGGAGGAAACGATCTGGTCCTCGTTGTAGCCGAAAGACTCGTTGGCAGCAGCCTTCATAGCTTCGTTGATGCCCTCTTTGGTCACATCCTTAGCCTTCACCACAGCGATGAGGATAGTGGTAGAACCGGTGGGAGTGGGCACGCGCTGTGCAGAGCCGATGAGCTTGCCATTGAGTTCAGGAATCACCAGGCCGATAGCCTTGGCAGCACCTGTCGAGTTGGGCACGATGTTCTGTGCACCTGCACGTGAACGACGGAGGTCGCCCTTGCGCTGAGGACCGTCGAGAATCATCTGGTCGCCAGTGTAAGCGTGGATGGTGGACATAATACCCGACACGATGGGAGCATAGGCGTTGAGGGCAGCAGCCATGGGAGCCAAGCAGTTGGTGGTGCAGGAAGCAGCGGAGATAATGGTGTCTTCCGGAGTCAGAGTCTGATGGTTGACATTGTAGACGATAGTGGGCAGGTCATTGCCGGCGGGAGCGGAGATGACGACCTTCTTGGCACCAGCCTGCAGGTGAGCAGAAGCCTTAGCCTTTGAGGTATAGAAGCCTGTGCACTCGAGGACTACGTCAATGCCGAGTTCGCCCCAGGGGAGTTCAGCAGCATTGGGTTTAGCATAGATAGTAATCTCTTTACCATCAACAGTGATAGAGCCAGGAACGGTGACAGTCTTACCATCCTCAGCAAACTCAGCGTCTTTGTAGGTCACAGTGTGCTTACCCTCACCGTATTTGCCGGCGAAGCCACCCTGAGCGGTGTCGTACTTAAGCAGGTGAGCAAGCATTTTCGGACTTGTCAGGTCGTTAATAGCTACCACTTCATAACCTTCTGCCTCAAACATCTGACGGAATGCAAGACGACCAATACGGCCGAATCCGTTAATACCAATTTTGATCATTTTTTAATATTACTTTTAGGGTTGAAAATAAAGATTTTTTCTTTTAGTTATACCTTGGGCGCCCGTCTCATTCACGAAAAGTAAAAAATAAGACATAAAGCACCATTTTTTCTCTCATTCGTGCGCAAAGTTACAAAATTTTTTCTATATTTGCATCACAAAAGAAGTTTAATAGATTGAAAAACAAGCGATGATGTTTTAAAAAAACATAATTCGGTCATTATACTTCTTAGATTGTCACACAAAGTTGACAAAAAGGGCTTTTTATACGTTTTTCGTATTCACTTAATTATTAATTATAAATTTTTATCACTATGGGATTTATTAAAGAATTCAAAGAATTCGCCATGAAAGGCAATGTAATGGACATGGCAGTTGGTGTAATCATCGGCGGTGCTTTCGGCAAGATTGTAACCTCTCTCGTTGACGATGTGTTAATGCCGTTAGTGGGCATGGCGACAGGTGGTGTCGACCTCTCTGGTCTGGAGTACAAAGTGATGATACCTTCACCCGACGGAGGTGAGCCTCTTGCCGGTGCCGTGCTGAAATACGGTGCTTTTATCCAGAACGTGATCGACTTCCTGATTATTGCTTTCTGTATTTTCTTGATGGTGAAGGCTATGAACAAGCTTATGCCTAAGAAGGAAGAAGCACCTGCACCTCCCGCTGGCCCCACCCAGGAGGAACTGCTCGCTGAGATTCGCGACCTGCTGAAGAAGAAATAAACTATAACAGCGAATTAACCAAGCGGCTTGCCTGATTCTGCGAAGCAGAAGGGCAAGCCGCTATTTTTTCTGGATTTTCTAGATTTTCTAGATATTCTAGATATTCTAGATTCTCTAGATTCTCTAGATTTTCTAGATTTTCTAGATTTTCTAGATATTCTAGATGGCTAGTACTTATCATCAAAGAAGAGGGCGGCATCGCCTGCCCCATTCACTCAATCCATGTAGGGCTGGAGGGCTTCGGCCCAGACGGCATATCCCGCACGGTTCAAGTGCAGGCCGTCGGCACAGAGGTTGCTGAGCAACACGTTGTCCTCTCCTGAGGTGAACAGCGGAAACAGATTGAGGTAAGGCACTCCACAGGCGTTGCAGTGGGCCTCAAGACGGGCGTTGACTTCCGGGATGTCGTTGGTGCGTCCTTTGAGCGTCTTCCACCTTCCGAACGACTCATTGATGGGGAGGAGGCTCTGCACGATGAGACGCGTCTGGGGAGCCTGTGCTCGGATGATATCGATAAGATGTATGAGGCGCGACGCCACTTCTTGGGCAGAGAGGCCGAAGCTGAGGTCGTTGGCACCACAGAGCAGGAACACAGCCTTTGGACAGCCAGGCAACACCTGACACAGACGCGCCTCTATGCCTCGGGCATGATCGCCGTTGATGCCCCGGTTCACCACATTGTCAGTATCAAGGAGCAGGTTCCAGTCGCCTCCGCCCTCCGTATGGCTGTCGCCCAGCATCACTATCATGGAGGTGTCGACGGGCAACTGTCGCTCGAACTGCGCTGTCCGCTTTGCATAGTATTTGCTGGATTTGAATGTCACATGCGGCACATCCTGTGCGATGGCCCCGGTCCATGCCCCCATCAATGCAGCACACAGGGCGAAGAAATGTGGGAAAGGTCTTGACATAAGAGCATAAGTGTTAGAATTGGAAATAGATGAACGGCATAATTTCGCTGCTCTTGACTTGGATGATAATCCATACAACGACGACAAG
>CAJONT010000341.1 GCA_905235975.1 uncultured Prevotella sp. | reverse complement strand
CGAGGAAAAGTGAAAAGCATTATTTAACAAATATTATAGGCGCGTTTTCGTACATAGACAAAAAAGGAAAAAATTCCGTCCTCAAATATAAAATTAATTAACACTTAGTTCATATTGGGATTGATGGGTTTAAGTCCCATTTCCTCGGCTTTATCGAGCAGCAGCGAGAGCAATTGCTCATGCTCATTGGGCACCTTTCCATCGAGCACGGCATCCTTGATGCAACTTTTCAGCGCACCTACTTCGAGCGACGGTTTCAGTCCGAAAATCTGCATAATTTCATTGCCGTCGATACAAGGTTGGAAGAGGCGTTTATAGTCTTTCTTCTTCAGTTCCTCTATCTTCTCCCTTACGAGGCGGTAATTGTCATGAAATTTCTGTTTTCTCACCTGGTTCTTGCTGGTGATGTCGGCCTCGCAAAGAATGAGCAGGTCGTCGATATCGTCCTGCGCATCGTTGAGGAGTCTGCGCACGGCGCTATCGGTCACTTCCTCATCGGCGATGACAATGGGTCGCATGTGCAGTTCCACCATTTTCTGCACGTATTTCATCTGTTGGTCAAGGGGTTGCTTGAGGCGTTTGAAGATAGCCGGCACCATCTTGGCACCAATCAGGTTATGGTTGTAGAAAGTCCAACCCGCCAGGGGGTCCCACCGTTTGCTTTTCGGCTTGCCCACATCGTGCAGCAGGGCAGCCCACCTGAGCCATAGGTTGTCGGATTTTTTACACACATTGTCGAGCACTTCGAGGGTGTGGTAGAAATTGTTTTTGTGTGCCCTGCCGTTGCGTGTCTCCACGATGTCTAATTGCACGATTTCAGGCAGGATGATGGCCAGCAGCCCACTGCGGTGCAGGTAGTCGAAGCCCGTGCTCGGCGTCTCCGTCATGAGAATCTTATTCAGCTCCACTGCGATGCGTTCGGCGCTCACTATCCTGATGCGTTCGGCATTGCGTCCCAGTGCCTCGAAGGTCTCCTCATCGATGTAGAACTTGAAGCGTGTGGCGAAGCGTATGCACCTGAGCATGCGCAAGGGGTCGTCGGAGAAGGTGATGTCGGGATTGAGCGGTGTACGGATGTATCCGTCGAAGAGGTCGTCGAGACCGTTGAAGGGGTCCACCAGTTGGCCGAAGCGGTCGTGGTTGAGGCAGATGGCCATGGCATTAATCGTGAAATCGCGCCGGTTCTGGTCGTCCTCCAGGGTACCGTTCTCTACAATAGGGTTTCTCGACTCCCTGTGGTAGCTTTCCTTTCTGGCTCCCACGAACTCCACCTCAGTGCCCTTGAACTTGACCTGCGCCGTGCCGTAGCTTTGGAATACGGAAAGACGCGCCTTGGGTCCCAGTCGGTCTTTGAAAGCCTTGGCCATTTCGATGCCGCTTCCCACGACGACGACATCGATATCGTCGGATGGTCGCTCCAGAAAGATGTCTCGCACATATCCCCCCACCACATAGCATTCCACTCCCAGGCCGTCGGCCACATCCGACAGCAATCTAAACAATTTAGTATCAAGAAGTTTTGCCAGTTCGGCATCGGTATATTCCTTCATTCTGAATCGTATTGGCTGATTTGAATCGTGCACGTCGACGGGACTTGCAGACATCCTTAGGAGCCGCAAAATTAGCAAAAAAAGCCGAAAAGAGAAGAGAAAACAGTCAAAAAAACCGCTACTGTGCGCCAAAAACCGCCCCAATAGGCACATAATGGATGATTGTTGCACCTTAATAATCCATAAATATACATCTGCTCTTTGGTGGATTCATTGAAAATGTTTACTTTTGCATCGGAATCAGCATACGAACATGGACAGCAAACATACACATACCGAGCAGCAGTTCAAGGACGCCCTGACCGAATGCCGCAGCATCTTCGAGAAGAAGTTGCACGACTACGGTGCCTCCTGGCGCATTCTCCGTCCGTCGTCGCTCACCGACCAGCTCTTCATCAAGGCAAAACGCATCAGGCAGTTGGAGACAAGCGGCGAGACGCTTGTGGGCGAAGGCATACGTCCCGAGTTCGCGGCCTTGGTGAACTATGGCCTGGTGGGGCTCATCCAGTTGCAGAAAGGCTATGCCGACCTTACCGACATCAGTGTCGACGAGGCGCTTGCCCTGTACGATGCGCACGCTGCCGAGGCGTTTGCGCTGATGCGCAAGAAAAACCATGACTACGACGAGGCATGGCGTTCGATGCGTGTGACGAGCTACACCGACTTCATTCTCACCAAGTTGCAGCGCATCAAGGAGATAGAGGAGAATGCCGGTGTGACTCACGTTTCAGAAGGGATTGACTCCAACTATATGGACATCATCAACTATGCCGTTTTCGGTCTGATAAAGCTTAGTGAATAGAGGCAAATACATATTGGTGACCATCTGTCGCCTGCTGGTAGCAGCGACCTTCATCCTCTCGGGATTCGTAAAAGCCGTTGACCCGCTGGGCACCCAATACAAGCTGCAAGACTATGCTACGGCCCTGCACATAGGGCAAGTGGTGCCCGACTGGCTCACACTGATTGCTTCATTGGGTCTGTCGGCCATCGAGTTCACTCTCGGCGTGTTGCTGCTCTTCGCCATCCACCGTCGGCTCTGCTCACGCCTTGCCTTCCTCTTCATGGTGGTGATGACGCTCATCACGGTGTGGATAGCCTTCTGGGAGCCTGTCAAAGACTGCGGCTGTTTCGGCGACGCCATTCCCATGACCGGCAAGGAGAGTCTGCTGAAGAACGTGGTACTTTTAGCCGCCACCTATGTGCTGGCTCACTGGCCGCTCCAGATGACGCGTTTCATCTCGAAGAGCAACCAATGGATTGTGGAGAACTACACCATCCTCTTCATCCTTGCCGTGAGCTTGTGGTGCCTGTACTACCTGCCGCTGTTCGACTTCCGTCCCTACAACATCGGTGCCGACATCAAGGCAGGCATGGAGATGCCCGAAGGTGTGCAGCCGCCCCAGTATGCCACCACCTTCATTTTGGAGAAAGACGGCGAGCGGAAGGAATTCACGATCGACGACTACCCCGACTCCACGTGGACGTTCATCGACAGTCGCACAGAACTGGTGAGCGAGGGCTATGAGCCCCCCATCCACGATTTCAGCATCGAGGACAGAGAAAGTGGTGAGGACATCACCGAGGAAGTGCTCAGTCACCCGAGCTACACCTTCCTGCTCATCTCACCTAATCTGGCATACGCCAGCGACACCAACTTCGGCGAGATAGACCAGTTGTACGAATATGCGCAGGAGCACGGCTACCCGTTCTACTGCCTCACGGCAAGCAGCGATGCCGCCATAGCGCGTTGGCGCGACCTCACGGGAGCCGAATATCCCTTCTGCCTCACCGACGAGACGACGCTGAAGACCATCATCAGGAGCAACCCGGGCCTGTTGCTGCTCAAGGGCAGTGTCATTGTGAACAAATGGAGTCACAACCGCCTTCCCGAGATAGAAGCGTCGCTCATCTCCCAGCCGTTGGAGCAGTCGCCCATCGGCACCCTCAGCCCCGACGGAGCGGCACACAAGATAGTGGCCCTTCTGCTGTGGTTTGTCTTGCCACTGCTGCTGCTCACGCTGGCCGACAGAACCTGGGCCTGGACACGCTGGCTGAAAAGAAAGAAAAAACCTCTTACAACAACAAACAATAAAAAATCCGACAAATGAGAAAGAAAATTGTAGCAGGTAACTGGAAAATGAACATGAACCTGCAAGATGGTATCGCCCTGGCGAAAGAACTGAACGAGAATCTGAAGGCTGACAAGCCCAACTGCGGTGTTGTGATTTGCACACCCTTTATCCACCTGGCCAGCATAGCCCAGTTCCTCGACCAGACCGTTATCGGCCTTGGTGCTGAGAACTGCGCCGACAAGGCCAAGGGAGCCTACACCGGTGAGGTATCTGCCGAGATGGTGAAGAGCACTGGAGCACAGTATGTGATTCTGGGTCACTCCGAGCGTCGCGGCTACTATGCAGAGACTCCTGAGATACTGAAAGAGAAGGTACAGCTTGCCCTTGCCAACGGTCTGGAAGTAATCTTCTGCATCGGCGAGAGCCTTGAGGAGCGTGAGGCCAACAAGCAGAACGAAGTGGTGAAAGCCGAGCTGGAGGGCAGCGTGTTCAACCTGACCGCAGAGGAATTCGGCCACATCATCATCGCCTATGAACCCATTTGGGCCATCGGTACAGGCAAGACCGCCACAGCCGACCAGGCAGAAGAGATTCACGCCTACATACGCAGCATCGTGGCTGAGAAGTACGGTGCTGAGGTAGCCGACGACACCACAATCCTCTATGGTGGAAGCTGCAAACCCAGCAACGCCAAGGAGCTGTTTGCCAAGCCCGACATCGACGGCGGTCTCATCGGCGGTGCCTCTCTGAAGGCAGCCGACTTCAAAGGCATCATCGACGCCTGGAAATAATCCTACAAGCAAACCCTATCCCTTATGATGAGAAGAAAAATCATTGCCCTGTCCTTGGTGCTCTTTGGCACGTTGTCGTTGCACGCGCAGTCGTTTCTCGACCACCTGCAGAAGGAGGACCAAGAGCAGGGTCAGGGGTCGGTGTCAGTGAAGCAGAGCGACGACATCAGCAACCTGGTGAACGGCAATCGCAAGAAAGAGAGCGATGCCAAGCCCGGCACGTCGTCCAGCCAGTCCTCATCGGCCACCTCGCGTCCGGAGAGCCGTCCTGCTCCTCGTGAGAGCAGTGCGTCGAGCGCTACGGGCAGCAGCACCTCATCCGACCCGAGTGCAGCCCGTAGAGAACGGGAGCAAGAGCGTGACCTCCAGCGGCGTGAGGACGCCAAGATAAAAGAAGAGGCGCGCAAGGAAGCGATGAAGCCCCGTGAAGACTATTCATCGTCGGGGACGGCCACCAGCGCCAGTCACACCACCGTGAAGAAAGTGATGCGCGGCGGCAGCCGCATCAACGGCTATATGGTGCAGGTATGGTCGGGCGGCAACACACGCGAAGACAAGGTCAAAGCCGAGCAAGTGGGTCAGGAGATGAAGGCATTTATGCCCAATCTGCCCGTCTACGTGCATTTCTATTCTCCCCGCTGGGCTTGCCGTATCGGCAACTTCAAGAAGCAGGAGGAAGCGAGCGACCTTGTGAAAAAGCTCAAGAAGAAAGGCTACCGTAGCGCCTGTGTCGTAAAGGCCTCTCTCATTACGCGAACCAACAATTAAACCGACACAAAATGAATCCAGAAACAGAATACCGCGAAGGTTTGGAAGCCCTTGCGGCGCACTATCATGACATACTCGGCCTCTTGGGCGAGGACACGGCGCGTGAGGGTCTGCAGAAGACGCCTATACGTGTGGCTCGAGCCATGCAAATTCTGACCCGCGGTTATGCTCAGGATGCCCACAAAGTGCTCACCGATGCCCTCTTCGAGGAGAGCTACAACCAGATGGTCATCGTGAAGGACATCGACTTTTTCTCGCTGTGCGAGCACCACATGCTGCCCTTCTACGGCAAGGCTCACGT
>CAJONT010000340.1 GCA_905235975.1 uncultured Prevotella sp. | reverse complement strand
TTGTCTAAAATATAATGATATATGGCAGAAAAAAATTATTTTTGCAGGAAATTTTAAGCAAATGAAGCCTTTTTACGCCATTCTATTACTTTTACTAACTTCACTTCCCGTTTCAGCAGACAATCACCTGGTACTAATCGAAGAATTCACCAACGTGGGCTGTTTGCCATGTGCCTTGTGGTCGCCGATACTCGACGAGACGGTGCATGACCGATTCGGCCAATGCATCGCCATCAAATACCACAGTTGGTGGCCAGAAGCCAACGATTCGTTCTACAACTACGACCCGCAGCCCCAGAGAACCCGTATCCTCTATTACGGGGTGGACGGTGTGCCCGCCACCTTTGTGAACGGTGTACAAATAGGCGACCAAAGCATCGATATGCTGAATACGGCGATAGACTATTTTCTGGAACAGCCGCAGTCGTATGGTCTGAGTGTGAGCAAGACGCTGCAAGACCATCACCTCACGGTGCATGTAGACTTTACACCTTATATAAATAATGATGAGGCCAGCCAGGTGCGTCTGTTCGTAGGTGTGCTGGAAGAGCACATCACCTCCTCCAGGCCCTATTCGAACGGCGAGACCGAGCAGAACTACACCCTCCGCAAGCTGCTCACCGGCGGCGACGGCTACCAGCCGGGCGACGGCACGCTGCAGGCCGACCAGACCTACACCTACGATTCGGCGTGGGACATCGACTTCATGGATGACGAAAATCAGCTCAGCGTGTTGGCATTCGTGCAAGACCTGTCGACGCGTGAAATACTGTGTTCCGCCTATGCCTGTCCCGCATCAGAGAAGGAGAACCATCTCTCCATGGTAAAGCTGGCCAACACCCCCGACCTGATATGCACCGACAACTACTACGGCCAGGTAGTGTTCTACAACGACGGAGCCAACGCCCTCACCTCCGCCAACCTGAACGTAGAGGTGAACGGCACGGTGAAGCAATATCCGTGGAGCGGACAGCTGCAACATTTGGAGCGCGACACGCTGACCTTTGACGACATGCACGACTTCCCCCTCGCCGATGCCGAGAACCATGTGAAGGTATGGTTCAGCGACATCAACGGCACCGCATCGGAGAGCGGCGTGCTGACCAGCACCTTCAGCAACTCCATACAAGCCATGCACGATGTGCAACTGCGCCTCTATACCGACAAGAAGCCCGAGGAGACCACATGGAAACTCTACAACTCCGCCGGCGACGTGGTGCGCCAGGGCGGTCCCTATGCCGAGGGGCGCAAACTGTATACCGAGAATTTCGAGCTGAAGCACGACGACTGCTACCTGTTGGAGTTTGAGGACGCCGGCGGCGACGGCATCAAGGGCGCCAACGGCAACGGCTACTATCAGCTGTACCAGCTGAACGAAGCCGGCACCACCAACCGCCTCACGCAAGGCGACTTCACAGGCCGTGTGCACGATGTGTACTTCCACCTGACGGGCACCCCCGGCCATGACAAGCGCCTCGTGCTCTTCGAGGAGTTCACCAACACCAGCTGCGACCCCTGCTCAGAATTCTCGCCCTCGTTAGACAAGACCATCTATGCACGTATGGGCGAAATGGTGCCCATCACCTATCACCTCAACTTCCCCAGTAACAACGACCCCTTCTACCAAGCCAACCCCGGCGACGCCATGGCCCGCGGCAACTACTACGACGTGTCGGGCGTGCCCTCCCTGCGTGTGGACGGCGAGCATGCCGGTGCGTGGGGATTTGAGGAATACCTCGACAGCTACATCGACGTAGCCAGCGAAGTGCCAGCCGCTGTAGACCTTGACACCCGAGCCGAGATGACCGACGGCGAACTTACCGTGAACGTGAACCTTACCCCCGTGGGCATAAATGACGGCCGCAACCTGCGCCTGCATGTGGCCGTGGTGGAAGAGGATGTGGAATGGGAAGCCCCCGCCCCCAACGGCGAGCGTAAGTGGAACTATGTGATGCGCAAGCTGCTGCCCGACTCTCAGGGCGAGCCGCTGCCTTCGACCCTCACCGATGCGTCACGCTACCGGTTTACATACAGTTGGCCCGTGGACCATTTCTATGACGAGAACGAACTTGGCATCGTGACCTTCGTGCAGGACGACAACACAAAGCAAGTGCTGGGCACCTGCTATACCCCCTGCCCCACCGGCAGTCCGCGTGCCGCGAAGATACTGGATGTGCTCCATCAGCCCAACCGCATCTGCCTGCCACAGTACAGTGCCGACCTTTCGGTGCGCAACACAGGGCGCGAGACCCTTTACAACGCCGTGATCAACGTAAGTATCAACGGTACGCTGCAGCGCACCCCATGGACAGGGCGCATGGACTACCTTGCCATCGACACGCTGCACATCCCCCTCTTCGACACCTTCAGTCTGAACACCGAGGGCACGAACGAGGTGGAGATATGGCTCTCTGACCTGAACGGCGGCACGGAAGAAAGTGTGCACAAGACGATGCACATAGACAACTCATACAAGGCACAGCACGCCGTGCGTCTGACGCTGATGACCGACAATGCACCGGAAGAAATCACCTGGAAGGTGTACGACTCTACCGGCGAGACGGTGTGCACGGGCGGCCCCTACAGCGAGGCCCGCAAGAAGCAAGTGGTGGACCTGCCCCTCACCGAGGACGACTGCTACCTGCTGGTATTTGAAGATGCCGGCGGCAACGGCATCACGGGCGACAACGGCCGTGGCTACTACATGCTGCACGAGGTGAAGGAAGACGGCAGTACCCGCCTGCTGGTACAGACCGACTACACCGGTGCCACCCACGAAGTGTACTTCCGCCTGACCGACGCCGACACGGCAGGCATCGCCCCCGTGACCGACAAGGCTTCGGAGGGCGGCCACTGGTACGACCTTGGAGGGCGCCGCGTGACACATCCCCACAAAGGCGTGTACATACACGACAAGAAGAAACTATCTACAAAATAACACTTTAGACAGATGAAAAAATTTTACTTTCTACTTTTGACAGCAATGGCCGCAGTGAGTCCGGCCTTTGCGCAGTGGAACACCAATGCCACCCCTGTCTGCATCTACGATGCCACAGGGCACAGTCAGGACTTTGCGAGCAATCCCAAAGCAGTGCGTACGCCAGACAAGAAGACCTGGTTGGCTTGGCACTCATGGGACATTAAAATCATCAACGATGTTAGAGTCACTGCTGTACGTACCTATCTGCAGCTGCTCAACATAGACGGTGTGCCCCAGTTTGCAGAACCCATTGTTGTGAACGACCACATCACGAGCAGTTACTGGTCGGAATATGGTCTTCAGGTAGCCTCCGACGGCTCCGCCATCGTGACCGTGGCCGACGGTCGCGCAGAAGAAGCCCAACTGGCTCCCGATCAGGACCACGCCGACTTCTTCTCTCCCGCCATCTACAAGATAGACCAACAAGGCAATTTTCTGTGGGGTGAAGACGGCATCGCCTATCCCCAGTATGTGTGTGCCCCGTACACCAACTGCTACGTGGTGGGCGACGACACCTTCTTCATCTTCTACAACACCAGCGAAGACAGCTCGGGCTATGCAGAAGACATGACCAACATAGGCACCTTCATCCAGCGCATCGACAAAGACGGCAATGTGGCATGGGATGAGCCCTTCGCCTGGTCGGATGATTTTTCACAGCCTCAGATAGTACCCTCCAACGACGGTAATTTCCTGCTCTTCGACAAGTCGCCCGAAGGTTCTGTCGTCCACAAGATGAACCGCGACCTCGATGAGGTATGGGGCGACCCCGTAGTTTACGATGACAACCGATACTCAGGGTATGCGATGAACGCATATAAGATTGTGTCTGACGGCAAGGGAGGCGCCGCCGTGGCCTTTGAGCGCAACATGGGCATGTTTGCACACAACATACGCGTGCAGCACATCAATTCGGACGGTTCGCTGGGCTTCGGCCTCACCGGTCTCGATGTTGCGAACACCGAGGACAACGACTACCTCTACTGCGGCGTCGCCGTGAACCCCAACACGGAGGAGATACTGGTTGACTTCGAGTCGGAGTTGGCAAGCACCTACGACGTGATGCTTCAGAAATTCAGTTACGACGGCGACTACCTGTTCGACGAGATGGGTCTCTCCATCGACAAGAAAGACAGATTCACCACCGCCTTCGCCTATGGTCAGGTGGGTTGCGGTCCTGTAGGCGACAACGATTGGATTGTGATATTCCGCGATGTGTCGAGCTATTTCAACGCTTCGTTCATCATCCGCCGTTACAATGCCGACGGCGAACGCATTTGGAGCCGGACGATAGGACGTGAGTTAGACATCAACAGCGTGACCTTCTTTGTGGAGAAAGAAGCCACCTACCTGTTCTACCGTGAGTTGAAAGGCAATAAGCAACCCGGCATCAAGATATTCCGCATCAACCATGACGGCGGCTACAATGTGGACTATGAAGCAGGCATAGAGAACACCACCCAGACTGTTTCGGGCGCAACTCAGTATTACGACATGAGCGGGCGTCAGTTGCACAAAGCCCAGCGCGGTATGAACATCGTGCGGCTCAACGACGGCAGCGTGCAGAAGATAGTGAAACATTAGGCAGGCAACAAATTCATCATATTTTAAATCCTAACGAAAGCTTATGAAAAAAAGATTCCTATTCTTGGCAGTGGCACTTCTGACCATGCTTCACGCATCGGCGCAGATGATTGCCTACACTGTAGACACCAAGGTGCCAGGAGTGCCCGGCACTCCCACCGTACTGGATCTGCAGGGCACTACGGGCACCGATTTCTCGGGTCTTATGATAGATGCCGAAGGTAATTTGGAGTTCAACAACGTGGTTGACGCCAAGGCCTTCCCCATCGGCTTCGACTTCGGCTACAACAGCCAGGTAATGAAGTACTTCCTCGTGGCCACAAACGGTTTGATACAGCTCTCGCCCACTGAGACGGTGAGCAGTGTGATTCACAAGAACAACGTGACGGTCTTCACCGACGCCGGCAACCACGATGCCTTCGGTTTGATTATGCGCAACGGTACGTTCGGCTACGACGACACCCAGATAAGCTACTGGCTTGAGGGCGACAACGTGCTCTGCATACAATACAAGAACATCGGTATACAGACCAACTCTTACATGACCGACAAGAAGGACGTCGCGAAGGCCACCATCGAATACCGTCTCTACAAGGAGAACGGCAACATAGAGATGAAGCTGAGCGGATTCAAACCCTTCGACGATGCCGATGTGGGCAGCTCCAACTTCATGCGTATCGGTATTCTGGGCGACTCCGGCGACTTCCTGCAGATACAGAGCTATGACGGCAGCGTGATTTCGGCTAAAGACAACAGCATCCGTTACAGTGCCGATGCCTATCCCGCCGACGGCACCGTGTACACCTTCGTGGCTCCCGAGCCATGTGAGACCCCTGCCCAGGCCCCTGCCGACCTTGCACTCACCTCCACCTCCACGCAGATAAGCGGTACGTTCACCGCCGGCAGCAGCGACCACTATCTTGTGCTTGCCTCCACCGAAGAGCTGACCGCCGCTCCTGCAGACAATGTGAAATATAAAGAGGGCGACATGATTGGCGAAGCCCGTGTGATAGCCATTGTAGAGGGCAACGAGTTCAGCAGTCCCAACGACCTTGTGCAGGCCCAGAACTACAACATCTATGTATTCGGCTTCAACTCACTCTGCTCGGCCGGTCCTCTGTACAACAGCACACCTGCCACAGCCAGCATTGTCACGAAGCCCGGTGCACCAGAAGGCATCATCTACAGCAACGTGACAGAGAGCGCAATCACCCTGAAAGTGGCTGGTGCCGGCAACGTGCTTGTAGCCGTGACCGAAGTTCAGGCAACCGGCCGTTGGGGCGAGAAACTTGATGAAGGCGTATTTGGCCAGCCCAGCGGCGACTACAATGTGGACGACGAGATAGAAAACGGCGGCAAGGTAGTGTACTTCGGTTCTGTCGACGAGACGTTCGAGGTGACCGGTTTGGATCAAGGCAAGGCCTACTTCTTCCGTGCATGGAGCAGCGACGGTCAGGGCGGTTTCTCGTCAGAGCATGCCGATGCCACCATCTGCACTGTAGCCCTTCTGCCTTGGGAGATGGTGATTGACGAAGAGGTGGGTTACGAAGCCACCCTTCCCGGCTGGTCATTCCACGATGCAGAAGAATGGAGCAGCGACCCCGATGAGGGCTATATCTACGGCCGCACCTCCTATGCAGATCCCGCCGAAGGTGCCGTGCTTTGGGCAGAGACACCATTCATCAAGCTCGATGAGACATCCAACCGCGTGAAGACCACCCTCGCCGGCACATCAGGCGGCGGATGGTTCAGCAGCAACTGGACTCTTGAAGAGAACGACAAGATTGTGTTCCAGTTGACGAAGGACGATGAGGAATTCGTAGACGTGTTCACCATCGACAGCAGCAATGCCGAGACCCTCAGTCGCAACGATTTCACCCCGTTCTCCTTCAGTTTCGACACCTTTGCCGGTGAGAATGTCCGTTTGCGCGTGCTTGTCACCCGCTTCAGCGCCGGTGAAGTGCGTATCGGCAAGCTCCTTATTGAGCCGAAGCCCGATATGGAAGAGCCTGTGAACGTGGTGGCCACAGATATCACAGGTGGCACCGTGACCGTGGAGTGGACACCGCAGGGCAATGAGAGCAACTGGGAGGTTGAATACAGCATTGCCGATGAATCGGAGTGGACATCTGTCACCACTACAGAGCCCAAGGTGACGCTTGAGAATCTTATCGGCACCACCAAATATAAGGTGCATGTGCGTGCCATCGACGGCGACAAGAAGAGCAACTGGAGCGAGACCCTCACCTTCACCACCGGATTAATCGTTCCGTTCGAATTCAACCTTATGTTTGCCCCCAACATGGACGGCTGGCACACCTATCAGGGAGAACTTGGTGAGACCACCGAGCTGAATCAGGGCGGCGACATCGCCATCGGCACATACGGCTGGGGCAATCCGACCTACCGCACCACCTTCAACCCGTGGGGCACTTCCTCCAAATCGTGGTTGGTATCACCCAAACTGGCCATCGGCGACGATGCCACCATCTCCTACGTGGCCAAGCTGGGTCTGCTGCTCACCTATCCCGGTGAAGACAGCAACATCACCGTGAAGGTTGTGGTAGCCAAGGACGGCGAGACCTTCAGTTCCAACGATGTGATAGGCACCATCAGCAATGATGAGCTTCCCGCCACCGATGATGAGCCTGTGGAATATTCGTTCCCGTTCAGCGGCTACAGCGGCGACATCCGCCTGGGCTTCTACATTGAGGCCAACGGTTCCGACCTCACCTGGCTGGAGTTCACCAAGGTAGGTTTGCTGTACGACACCACCGGCATTCAGGTAGCCCCCGCTGCCTCGCAAGATGACACCGTGTTTAACCTGCAGGGTGTTCGTCTGAACACGCCTCAGCGTGGTGTGAACATCATCAACGGCAAGAAAGTGATGGTGAAATAAAATATTGCACCTAAGACCATAAGGAATCGGGCCGATGACAGCTTTGTCGTCGGCCCGATTTTTCATGATTTCGCATAAATACAAGCATGGTGCAACCAACCGTAATGGTGGCTCCAAATGTCGGAAACGGCAAAATAATCATAAGTTTCGACACTTTATAGGAATTATATTCGTACATTTGCACGAAAAAGCAGGAAAATATCA
>CAJONT010000339.1 GCA_905235975.1 uncultured Prevotella sp. | reverse complement strand
TACATGGTTCATACGACTGGAAACTTAGCAAGACTCATGACGACTCAGAGGTCAACTCAAACTCTTACGAATATGGTCTTGATGTATCTGTCGAACTGCCGAGACTTCTTCTTCCGTTCAAACTAAAACGCCGTAGATGGTATGCTCCACCTTCTACCCTTTTCAAAGTATCTACCAATCACATCAACCGTTCCGGATTTTTCAAAAGAAACATCGTATCCGGTGAAATCACATACCAGTTCCATCCAAAAGCCAACTGGCAGCATAAATTCAGTCCGCTCTCAGTAGAATACAACTATCTGAAAAAAGGTACGGAACAGTTTTATGAAATGATAGGGCAGAGTCCATACCTTCTCGCAACGATAGCCGCGGATGTCTTCATTCCCAAAATGAAGTATACGCTTTCATGGCTCAGCCCCAAAAACTATCGCAATCCTTTTTATCTGGAGACTTCTGTGAGTGAGGCGGGTAATATCCTGTCGCTCGGATACATGGCCACCGGAGATAAATGGAATGATGTGGGAAAACAATTGTTCAAAAATACTTATGCACAGTTCCTTAAATTTGAAACCAACCTGACTAAAATCTGGACGGTCGATGATGGTATGCAACTTGTAGGACATGTCAACGGAGGCATTATCTTCTCTTACGGCAACTCCAATTATGCACCTTATACCGAACAATTCTATGTGGGTGGTGCCAATAGCATCAGGGCTTTTGCTGCAAGAAGCATCGGACCTGGGGCTTACAGGTCGGAGGATAAACGATGGCGCTATCTGGAACAGACAGGAGACGTGAAATTTCAAGCCAATCTCGAATGGCGGATGCGTGTGTGGGGAAATTTGTTCGGAGCTATTTTCCTCGATGCAGGTAATGTGTGGGTGCGTGCTAACAATGAATTTGATGATGATACCCATTTCACATTCTCCAATGCGCTCGACCAAATGGCTGTAGGCACTGGTGTCGGACTCAGATACGACCTGGGATACTTTGTCGTCAGATTAGACTGGGGTTTCGGGCTCCATGTACCTTACGAGACCTCGCGCTCCGGTTGGTTCAACATTCCTTCCTTCAGAGATGGCAATGCCATCCATTTTGCTATTGGATATCCTTTCTGACAATACCCGTGCTTGGTGAGCGCGTCACAATATTTGTAAGGATAATGAAAAAAACCGCCAGCATGTGTTGGCGGTTTGACAAAATTATTATATCTTTGCAACTTAGGTAAGACAATACCGAAAAATCCTTTTATTTATACAATATGAAACCTACACTACTTCTCCTCGCTGCCGGTATGGGCAGCCGCTATGGCGGATTGAAACAACTTGATGGATTAGGCCCCAACGGCGAAACCATCATGGACTACAGTATCTATGACGCAATCCAAGCTGGATTCGGAAAAATCGTCTTCGTGATAAGAAAAGACTTCGAGCAGGACTTCCGCGACAAAGTCCTTTCTAAATACGAAGGACATATCCCTGCAGAAATCGTTTTCCAAAGTCTCGACAAACTGCCCGAAGGCTTCAACGTGCCGGAAGGACGAGTCAAACCGTGGGGTACCAACCACGCTGTCATGATGGCTGCCGATGTCATCAAAGAACCCTTCTGTGTAATCAACTGCGATGATTTCTATAACCGCGACGCTTACATGGTAATGGGCAAATTCCTCTCAGAGCTCCCCGAGGGAAGCAAGAACGATTATGCCATGGTGGGATTCAGAGTGGGCAACACGCTCTCAGAGAATGGTACTGTGGCACGCGGCATCTGCTCGAAGGATGATAAGGGCAACCTCACCACCGTGGTGGAGAGAACCGAAATCATGAGAGTGGAAGGTCCTGTATGCTACAAAGACGAGGAAGGCAAATGGGTGGCTGTCGACGACAATACGCCTGTTTCCATGAACATGTGGGGATTTACACCTGATTACTTCAAATACAGCATCGACTATTTCAAGGAGTTCCTCTCAAATCCCGCCAACATATCAAACCTCAAGGCAGAATTCTTTATCCCGCTGATGGTGAACAAGCTCATCAATGAGAAAACCGCCACAGTCAAGGTGCTTGATACGACAAGCAAGTGGTTTGGTGTAACTTATGCAGCCGACCGTGATGCTGTGGTGGCACGCATACAGTCGCTCATCGACGAGGGACTTTATCCTGAAAAGTTGTTCTAATTTTTTAATACTTAATTAAGGTATCCTCTCTGACAATTACCCAAGAGGTGGTTGGAGAGGATACATTTTGTGAAATGGACATAAATCTTTTAGACGAAAAAACATTAAGTCAACTCAAAGACACACTACAAAGTGCACATCATATTCTTATTTGCTGCCACAAGAGTCCTGACGGTGACGCAATAGGCTCCTGCTTGGGATGGGCTGCGTATCTTAGACGGTGCGGAAAGGAACCCGTGGTGGTCATACCCGACGCAATGCCCGATTTCCTGCAATGGATTCCCGGTGTCAATATGGTAGTGAGGTATGACAAAAATAAAGAGAAAGCCGACCAACTGCTACAGCAGGCCGACCTTGTGTGTTGCTTAGATTTCAACAGTGCGCACCGTCTCGCCGATATGCAGCCGGCATTCGAAGCCGCCAACGTAAATAAAATACTCATCGATCATCATATCGACCCCGATGTGCCGGCAGCACTGCTCATCTCTTATCCGAATCTGTGTAGTACCAGCGAGATTGTTTTCCGACTGATATGGCAATTGGGTGGGTATGAAGGCATGACAGAAGCCGAGGCACAGGCTATTTACTGCGGAATGATGACCGATACAGGTGGATTCACCTACAACTCGTCCTATCCCGAAATATACCATATCATCGGTCTGCTGCTGTCGAAACATATCGACAAAGACCGTATCTACAGGAGGGTCTACAACAACTTCAGCGAATCGTGTCTTAAGATGAGAGCGTATGTCATCTCACAAAAGCTGTGTGTCATGTCGCAGTGTCACGCCTCGTATTTTACCATTACCAAAAAGGAACAGAAACGTTTCCACTTTATAAAGGGAGACGCAGAAGGACTTGTCAACGAACCCTTGCGCATCAAAGGACTGCGACTCTCCATCTCTCTGCGTGAAGATAC
>CAJONT010000338.1 GCA_905235975.1 uncultured Prevotella sp. | reverse complement strand
CCCGCCGGTATGAAATACATCCCCGTGATGGTGGCCGAGCACGAGATACCCCTCATCGTGGGTGCCTGGCAGATGGGCATACGCGATTTCGACGGGAAGAAAGCCCTTGAGGCCGTGAAGAAGATGCAGACCACCCCCTCGCGCAAGATTGCCGGCGGCTATGCCGGCAACAGAGACCTTGCCGCCTATCTGCAATACCACTACGTGCCCTACGACAAGGGGCGTTTCTCCAACACGATGGAGTATGCCTTCGACGACTGGACGGTGGGACAGTTGGCCAAGTCGTTAGGGCGCAAGAAAGACTTCAAGACATTCGACGCGCGCGGTGCGTGGTGGAAGAATGTCTTCATGAACGAGACCGGCTATGCCGCCCTGAAAGACTCGGAAGGGCACATCGCCCCCGACTTCGACCCCTTCCGCAGCGGAGCCAACCAGCACTATGTGGAAGGCAACGCCTGGCAGCTCAGTTTCTTCGTGCCGCAAGACGTGCCCGCCCTTGTGAAGGCCATCGGCGAGACCACCTTTGCCAAGCGTCTGCAGTGGGGCTTTGAGACCTCTGAGCGATGGCGCTACAATGCCCCCGGCGACCAATACTGGGACTTTCCCGTGGTGCAAGGCAACCAGCAGTCGATGCACTTCGCCTTCCTCTTCAACTGGGCCGGTCAGCCGTGGCGCACCCAGCAGTGGTCGCGTTCGGTCATCGACCGCTACTACGGCTGCGGCGTGAGCAATGCCTATCTCGGCGACGAAGACCAAGGGCAGATGAGCGCCTGGCTTGTGATGGCCTCGATAGGCCTCTTCCAGACCGACGGCGGCACGCGCTGCAACCCCATCTACGAGATAGCCAGTCCGCTGTACGAGCGCATAGACATCGACTTGGGTCACCGCTACGGCCGCGGAGGCCAGTTCACCATCCTTGCCCACCATGCGTCGCGCAAGAACAAATACGTGCAAAGCGCCAAGTTGAACGGCAAGCGTTTAGACACCTTCCACTTCCCTGCCGAAGCCCTGCTGCGCGGCGGCACGTTGGAGTTGGAAATGGGCAGCACACCCAACCCGCTGTGGGGCACTGACGCCAGCAAGCGACAAACCGAGGCAGCCGTCTACCAAAACCCGCAAGCCCCTGTGGCCGACCGCGTGGCCGACCTGACGAAGCGCATGACCCTTGAGGAGAAGATTGCACAGTTGCAGAACCGCGCGGTGTGGCCCGGTTTCGAGCACATCATGAAAGGGCTGAGCTACGGCACGGTGCATGAGATGAACCTGCCCGCCTCCGACTGCGCCAATCTCTACAGCCAGTTGCAGCAATACCTGCGCAGGGAGACCCGCCTTGGCATTCCCGTGCTGCCCTGTGCCGAGGGCATCAGCGGCGTGCTGCAGGAAGGCTGCACCATCTTCCCCCACGAGTTGGCGCAAGGCAGCACCTTCAACCCCCGCCTGATAGAGCAGATGACCGATGCCGCCGGCGAAGAAGCCGAAGCCATCGGCATCCACCAGATTCTGTCGCCCGTGCTCGACCTTGCGCGCGAGCTTCGCTGGGGCCGTGTAGAAGAGACCTTCGGCGAAGACCCCTTCCTTACCTCCGTGATGGGCACCGCCTTCGTGCGCGGCTACCAACGGCATCCCATCACCTGCACCCCCAAGCATTTCATTGCCCACGGCTCACCCTCGGGCGGTCTGAACACCGCCGGTGTGTACGGCGGTCCGCGAGAGTTGTGGAGCACCTACCTATACCCCTTCCGCAAGGTAATCAGAGACGCCCGTCCCAAGTCGGTGATGACGTGCTACAGCGCCTACGACGGGGTTGCCGTGACCGGTTCGCACTACTACATGACGGAAGTGCTGCGCGACAGTCTCGGTTTCGACGGCTACGTCTACTCCGACTGGGGTTCCATCGAGCGTCTGCAGACCGTGCACCACAGTGTGGCGACACCTGAGGAAGCCGCCCGCAAAGCCCTGTTGGCAGGCGTAGACCTGAACGTGGACACCACCTACGAGACCTTCGCCGACCAAGTGCGGAACGGCGACCTGCAAGAGGCCGACATAGACCATGCGCTGAGCCGCATACTGACCACAAAGTTTGAACTGGGTCTTTTCGATGCGCACAAAGACACCCCCACCCTTGCGTCGGTACACAGCGACGACCATGTGCGCCTGTCGAAACAAGTGGCCGACGAGAGTGCCATTCTGCTAAAGAATGAAGGAGGCGTGCTGCCCTTGGATTTGGCGCGCGTGCACCGCATTGCCGTGATAGGTCCCAACAGCAACCAAGCCGTGTATGGCGACTACAGTTGGACGACAGGCGACACCAAGGTAGGCGTGAACCTGCTGCAAGGGCTGCGTGCCGCCGTGGCAGACAAGGCGGAGATTGTGCATGCCGTGGGCTGCGACTGGTGGAGCCAGGACGACTCGAAGATAGCGGAAGCCGTGGAAGCCGCCAAGGGATGCGATGTGGCCATCGTGGCGATAGGCACCCGAAGCACCTATTTAGCGCGGAGCCCGAAGTACACCACGTCGGGTGAAGGTTTCGACCTGTCGTCGCTCGAGTTGCCCGGTGTGCAGCAGCAGCTGTTGGAAGCCGTGAAAGCCACTGGCGTGCCCATGGTGGTGGTGTTCATCTCCGGGCGTCCGCTTGCCATGCCGTGGGTAAAGGAGCATGCCGATGCGCTGGTGGTGCAGTGGTACGGCGGCGAGTGCCAGGGCACCTCGATGGCGGACATCCTGTTGGGTCGCGTGAATCCCTCCGGTCGCCTGAACGTATCGTTCCCCCGCAGCAGCGGCAACATCCCCTGTTACTACAACTACAACACCAACGACCGCGAGTCGATTTTCGACCGTGCCGGCACGCCCGACGACCCCGGTTCGCATTACGTCTTCGATGCACCCTCCGCGCTGTGGCATTTCGGCGAGGGCCTTTCGTACACGGCGTTTCAGTATGAGGACTGCCGACTGAGCGCAGACACATTTTCTGACCGCGACACGCTGACGGTGGAGGTGACGGTGAAGAACACCGGCCTCCGCGACGGCAGCGAGGTGGTGCAGCTGTATGTGCGGGATGTGGTGTCGAGTGTGAGCACGCCGGTGCAGCAGCTGAAAGCCTTTGAGAAGGTGCACATTGCGAAAGGGAGCACGGCACGTGTGCGGCTGCAGGTGCCCATCAGCGAACTGGCGCTATACGATGCCGACATGCACCATGTGGTGGAACCCGGGACTTTCGAGATTCAGGTGGGGCACTCATCGTGCGACATCGCGTTTCGGAAAGAGATTGAGGTGAGATAAGTGGGGATTGGTGGGATAACGAAGTAATCATCAAGCCGAAAAAAGGTATCCTTTTGGGGATACCTTTTTTCTATTTTGATTCAAGTTTCGCATGTTTTGATATTCGCTATAAAAACGGCCTGAAAGGGCACATTGCGATGAACAGGGCACATTGCGATGAACTTGCGTAACTTGAATAATAAGTACAAAT
>CAJONT010000337.1 GCA_905235975.1 uncultured Prevotella sp. | reverse complement strand
GAAAGGGCATTGTTGGCTCAACTCGATGCCATGGACAGTAAGAAATCGGGCAAGGCAAAGACCAGCGATATGGCGCTTTTTGCCTCTAATGCGTTCTATAGTGCCGAGGGGTTCGGGCCAGAGAGTCCGGTGCCTGTCTATAGATCGGCAGCTGTGGTGCGAAAAGAGACGCACCATGAAGAACCGCTCTCATTCGGCCTTACCGTCGGTATGCCGATTTCTTCCAAGTTCTCTGTCTCAACAGGTCTTGTCTACACAAGGCAACGCTCCGATTTCACTATCACCTATCGCAATACAGATAGCTCGTCCGACAACCTAATTCGTAGAACCGAGCAGAAACAGACGCTTCACTACTTGGGCATACCTGTCAACTTCTCAACGACGCTTTGGCATAACAACCGTTTCCACACCTATGCACTGGTCGGTGGGCAAGCCGATTTCAATGTGGATGCCCAGATGAAGGTGAACGGCGAGAAAGTGGATGCCGATAAAGACAATGTGCAGTTCTCTGCTACCCTTGGCTTGGGCGCACGTTACGATTTCCTGCCTTTCATGGGAGTGTATGTGGAACCCACTGCCAAGTATTATTTCGACAACCAAAGCGATTTGTCCAACTCATTCAAAGACCATCCCTTTAAGTTCAACCTACAGATGGGTTTGAGGTTCCTGCTCAATAAGAAGTAAACACACCTGCATAAGAAAAAGCCGCATACGTGACCAATCAGCGTATGCGGCTTTTTCATAATATACCGATGTTGCTACGAGTTCATCGTAAGCAGGAACTCTTCGTTGTCTCTCGTCTGCAAGATGCGGTCGTGTATTGTGTTCATCGCCTCGATGGGGTTCATGTCGGCAATGTACTTGCGCAGTATCCACATGCGGTTCAAGGTGTTGCTGTCGTGGAGCAGCTCGTCGCGGCGGGTGCTCGATGCCACAAGATTCACCGACGGGAAGATACGCTTGTTGGAGAGCGAACGGTCCAACTGCAACTCCATGTTGCCGGTGCCCTTGAACTCCTCAAAAATCACCTCGTCCATCTTCGAACCGGTGTCTATCAGTGCAGTGGCCACAATCGTGAGCGAACCGCCGCCTTCAATGTTGCGTGCGGCACCGAAGAATCGTTTCGGCTTCTGAAGGGCGTTGGCGTCGACACCACCCGTGAGCACCTTGCCGCTCGCAGGCGATACAGTGTTGTAGGCGCGGGCCAGACGGGTGATGGAGTCAAGGAATATCACCACGTCATGACCGCATTCTACCATGCGCTTGGCTTTCTCCAATACAATGCCGGCTATCTTTACGTGACGCTCGGCAGGCTCGTCGAAGGTGGAGGCAATCACCTCGGCATTCACCGTGCGAGCCATGTCTGTCACTTCCTCAGGACGCTCGTCTATCAACAGCATCATCAGGTAGGCTTCCGGGTGGTTGGCGGCTATGGCGTTGGCAATGTCCTTCATCAGGATGGTCTTACCTGTCTTGGGCTGAGCCACGATAAGGGCGCGCTGACCCTTGCCTATCGGGGAGAACAGGTCCACCACACGTGTCGACAGGTTGGTAGTGGCGCGGTCGCCGCACAAACAGAATTTCTCATCGGGGAAGAGGGGCGTGAGATGCTCAAACGGTATGCGGTCGCGCACCTCTGCAGGTATACGGCCGTTTATCTTGTCTATGCTCGTGAGGGGGAAGTATTTCTCACCGTCGTGCGGGGGACGCACATGGCATTCCACCACGTCGCCGGTCTTCAGACCGTAATGCTTAATCTGTGTGTTCGATACATAGATGTCATCAGGAGATGACAGATAGTTGTAGTCGCTCGAACGAAGGAAACCGTAACCGTCGGGCATGATTTCAAGCACACCGTTGGCGGTGATAAGGTCGCTGAAGTCAAAATGGGCCTTCGGCGACCATTGTGAGGCATTCGAATTGAAGTTGTTCGGAACGGGATTGGTCGACACCGGAGTGGTGGGGTTATCGAAAATGTCATACGTCGGAAGCGCACCGTGATCCTCTATCGGCAGGTCTACTACCGTGATGAAATCTGTGCCGTCGCCCGGGTCTCCTTCCCACACACCGGAAACGGACGTGTCGGTGTCCGACTCTTGTTCTGCATTCTCATTGTGGGTGTTCACCTTGGCCTGGAGCTGGGCAAGCAGTTCATTGTCTTCCTGAACCGACTCTTCCGGACTGTCTGCAAAATGTGCCTCAGGTACTGAGAAGGCTTCTTTTTCTTCTTTCACTTCCGGCATTGGTGTCGGCTGTTGTACCTCTTCCACTGGCTGCTGCTCTTCCTCCTGCACTCGTGCTGCTTCTGCTGCCAAGGCGGCAGCTTTCGCAGCGGCTTCTGCCTCTATAAGGGCCTTGGGCTTACGACCCCTGCGCTTGGGGGCAGCGGGCACTTCCACCGGCTCTGCAGGTGCTTCTTCCACTGGCTTGGGCTCAGGGTCTAAATCCTTGAAAAGGGAGGGGGCTTCCTGGGGAATCTTGTTCTTCTTCGTGTCGAAATTCTCACCGTCCTTGCCGTTCACACTGTACACGTGGTCGGTGTCTTTCTTTACTATTCTTACGCGCTTGCGCTTTGTGCCAAGGGGATTCTTGCTTCCCTCCACTATCGCCTGCTTGTCAAGTATCGAATATATAAGATTCTCTATGTTGTCGTCTTTCTGATAGTCGGCACCCAATTCCTTGGCAATATCTGCCAATTCGGAGATACTCTTCGATTGTAAATCGTCTTTGTTGTACATAAAATATGTGCTATGTGATTATTTGTATGTCGGATTTCCCAGAAAGGAAATACCGTCTTTTAATAAAAAGCGATGCAAATTTACGCTTTTATTTTGAATTTAGTGTTTCTTTATGCCGCTTTCTCTAAAGAATTAACAATTATTAGATGTCGGGGAGTCCCGTGGCACGCCAAAAAATGGTGTTTTTTATTGGTTCTTTTCAAGAAAAGCATTATTTTTGCAAATGACTCCATACCATTCCCGCAAATGGTATGGATGTAGTCGCATGAAATACACATTTTTAATATTATACAAACAAATCTATTATGGAAAATAACCAAGAATTAATCAGGCAATGCGAAGAAAAAGCACGCGTGTGGCTTTCACCCTCATTCGACGAGGAAACACGCAAGGAAGTGCAGGCTATGTTGGACTGTGAAGACAAAACGGCACTCATCGATGCCTTCTATCAGAATCTGGAGTTCGGTACAGGTGGACTCAGGGGTATCATGGGCGCAGGTACCAACCGAATGAATAAGTATATCGTAGGTATGGCCACGCAGGGATTCGCCAACTACATCCTCAAGGCATTCCCGGGACGCGACGACCTCGCCGTGGTCGTGGGACACGACTGCCGTAACAACGGACGTCTCTTCGCCGAGACAGTGGCCGACATCTTCTCTGCCAACGGCATCAAGGTGTATCTCTTCGAGAGCCTCAGACCCACACCCGAAATCTCTTTCGCCATCAGGCAGCTCGGCTGTCAGGCAGGTGTCAACGTCACGGCATCGCACAACCCCAAAGAATACAATGGATACAAGGCTTATTGGGATGACGGCGCTCAGGTGCTCGCACCCCACGACAAGGGTATCATCGACGAGGTGAACAAAGTGGGTATCGACGATGTCAAGTTCGAAGGCAACAAAGAACTCATCGAGATTATCGGCGGTGAGATGGACTGGGACTACCTGCAGGCCGTGAAAGAGGCAATGGTCGACCAGGATGTGATTCTGCGCCAAAAAGATCTCAATATCGTCTACTCTCCCATGCACGGCACAGGTAGGGTCATCATTCCCGAAGCTCTGCGCTCATGGGGCTTCCAAAACATTCATGTGGTGCCGGAGCAGATGGTCATCGACGGCAATTTCCCCACGGTGGTCTCACCGAACCCCGAGAATGCTGAGGCCATGACCCTGGGCATGAAACTGGGTACAAGACTCAATGCCGACCTGGTAATCGCGTCCGACCCCGATGCCGACCGACTCGCCATCGTATGCCGCAACGCAAAGGGCGAATGGGAAATCCTCAACGGCAACCAGACCTGCATGATGTTCTGCTGGTACATTATCGCCAATAAGAAGAAACTCGGACAGCTCAAGGGCAACGAGTTCCTCGTAAAGACCATCGTCACGACAGAGGAGATAGCCGAAATCGCAAAGAAAAACGGTGTCGAACTGCGCGACTGCTATACGGGATTCAAGTGGATTGCCAATGAGATTCGTATCTCCGAGGGTGTCAATAAGTACATCGGCGGTGGCGAGGAGTCATTCGGCTTCCTGCCGTTCGACAAGGTGCGCGACAAAGACTCCCCCGCTTCAATCTGCCTTATCTGCGAGATTGCCGCTTGGGCCAAGGACAATGGCATGACGCTCTATGACCTGCTCATGAATATCTATGCCGAGTATGGATTCTCACGCGAAATGACCATCAACGTGGTGCGTCCGGGCAAGACGGGTGCCGACGAGATAAAGCAGATGATGGCCAACTTCAGGGAGAACCCGCCGGTGGAACTCGGTGGCTCTAAAGTGGTGCTCTGGAAAGACTACAAAACACTTGAGGCCAAGAAGGCTGACGGTACGGTGGAGAAAATCAATATGCCCGACACCTCCAATGTGCTGCAGTGGTTCTGCGAGGATGGCACCAAGGTGAGTGTGCGCCCGAGCGGCACCGAGCCCAAAATCAAGTTCTACACCGAGGTGAAGGATCCTTCGTTCAAGTGCGCCGGATGCTACGAACGCTGCATGAACGCTGCAAGTGAGAAAATAGACGCTATCAAGAAGAGCCTGAATCTCGACTGATAAACAGCGGATAAAATAAATGCGGGAGGGCCTGTTGGTCTTCCCGCATTCATTTCTTGCCTTTCTGTAGGTCGCACAGCTCCGTCACCGTCAATATGCCGTCGCGCACCTTGAAGCGAACGTCCCAGCGGCCATACGGCATACCATACACGCGCATGGGGTCTTTCTGGTAGTGGGGACGGGGGTCAAGCGACAACACTTCCTTTAGCGTGGCACATTCGCTGTCGGTGAGATGGCGGCTGAGTGCCTCGCTTATCACTACTTCCAAACGGGGCCAGCTGTGGGTGTCGGTGAAACCGCCGAGGGCCTCCGGGTGACTGTCGGCATAGGGCAGGTAGGGCTTGATGTCGAAGATGGGGGTGCCGTCCATCAGGTCGGCGCCAAGTACATGTATGACGGGACCTTCGCTGCCGCTGTAGTCGATGTGGTCGATGCGCACGCAGGAGAGACCAAGCGGATTGGGACGGAAGGGGGAACGGGTGGCGAATACACCGAGCGACTGGTTGCCGCCCAACACCGGCGGGCGCACCACCGGACTGGTGGCACTGTGGGCGTTGGCGGAGAATTGCCAGATGAGCCACAGATGACTGAATCCTTCCATGCCGCGGAGATAATCGGCATTGCGGTAGCTGGGCTCAAAGACAATGCGCCCGCGTAGGTCGGAAACCAAACCGCTCTGCTTGGGAATGCCGAACTTGGAACGGAAGGGCGAACGGAAATGGGCTATCGGCTGTATTTCCATCTTTTCTACAGACTGCTTCCTATGCGTACCTTTGGCCGCCTGCCTTCCTCACTTCACCAGCACTTTCTTACCTTTGTGTAGGTAGAGTCCACTCCGTGGATGCGACACGCGTATGCCGGTAAGGGTGTAGTAGCTGTCGTCATCGGTGTCGGCAACAGCCTCGCTGATACCGTTTGTGTCTTCTTCTTCCTCGAAGATAATGCCTACATGGTTGGCTTTTGCTGTGTTGAGCATAGCGGTGGGTATCTGAAGGTAGGCATGCTTCGCCTCAATATAACCGTCTTCGGAAAGACGGTAGAAATTCGTTGTTCCGTCTCGTCTGCCCAGTATGAAGTTGGTGTAGATGCCGTCGGTCGTAGCAACCCATTTCTTCACGGGAACACCCACAAACATGTTCACATAGTAGGAATAGGATTTCTTGCAGGGTATCGTATAGGTGCCTGCCTTGCCATACACAAGCAGCCCGGTGAAGGCAGGTGCCTCTTTCACCCTGAGCCCGGTAATTTCTTCATTCAGGCTGTTGTAGCCGGAGGCAATGTAGACTTTGATGTCATCCACCTCGCTGAAGTCAAGGTCGTACACAGAGGAGAATGTGCAGTAGCCGTAGCCGTTGCCTTCTGTATTGGTCACGGTGAGTGTCTCTTCGGCAGAATATTCATCTGCATACTCGGGATTCTCGCATGTATAGGGAGAACGCAATGCCTGTATGGCAGCTATTTGGGCAAGAGGGGCATTGTCGTCGGTTACGTCAATTATGGGGTATGAAGAAGTAACCGAGTTGGTGTCTATTTGGGTGCGTTTACTATCGCCAAGTACCGATATCCCGCTGCGGGGGGCTATCAGTGTCTCATAATAGCAACAGCCGGCCACATAGCGCCCCAGACCATAGGCCAGGTGGGTGCCGTCGCGCGTCAGGTCGTAATCGTTGTTCAAACTGCTCTTGCGCAGGTTCTCCACTGCCGTGCCGTAAGGCAGAATAAAGTCTATATCGTTGTTTTCTTTCAGTTTCTTGGCCGACTCTGCGATAAGTTGCCAGCGTGCGTAGGAGTCTTTTTCGGTGTTGTGCACGTAGCTGTCCCAATAGCTGTGCACCAATATCAAACCTATTTTGGCATTGGGCTGGTCGTTGTTCAGTATGGTGCGCAACTCATTAAAATCCTCCACCCAATTCTCATAGTAGGGTGCCTGAGTACTGTTGGGTTGAATCAAAATCAAGTCCCATACATCGTTTTTCAGTATGTTTCTTAGCAAACTGCCGTCACCTGCCGCGCCGCCACCTTGAGCCACTTTCGACGAGATGCCGCCCAACTGCTTCGCAAAAGCATAGGTGTAGACGTCTAAGTCATTGTATACATTGACCCAGTCTTTGAAGGTAGCGTCGCTGCGCAGTACGCTGTACAGACACATGTCACTGATGTCGGAACCGCTGTTCTCTGTAATATCTTTCAGGTAAAACAGACCATCGAACATATAGGTGTTGCCCAAAATCAGAATCTTTAGATTTGGCCTGCTAAGCACATCGTTGTTATTCTCGTTCGCATGTACCTGAAGGGCTGTCAACAGTAGGAATAGCAGTAAAAGTTTTTTCATTTCGCTTCTTGTATTAAGGTATATGTTTTGTTATTCAATGACTAAATTGAAACTGCAAAATTACATCTTTTTCGAAATTATACAATTGGTTTTTCCTTTTTTTGGAGTGGAAGGCCCTGAAAAACTGAAAAAAGTAGAAATTCTATGCGAATGCTTGCTGTGAATACAAAAAAACCGCCTCAATTTCATGGCATTTTGCATTTATTAATGTATCTTTGTATTCATATCCCCTTAAAGACCTTTCCTATGAATAATCATCTCGTTATAATGGCAGGAGGAGTGGGAAGCCGGTTCTGGCCCATGAGTACAGCCGACAATCCCAAACAGTTTATCGATGTGCTGGGAGTGGGGAAGTCGCTCCTGCAACTTACACTCGACCGATTCAAGGATATATGCCCGTTGGAGAATGTTTGGGTGGTCACCAATGCAAGGTATGCCGACAAGGTAAAGGAACAACTTCCTGAGATACCGCCACAGAACGTGCTGTGCGAACCATGCCGCAGAAATACGGCACCGTGCATCGCCTATGTGAGCTGGCGCATAAAAAAACAAGATCCCACAGCCAATGTGGTGGTCACACCAAGTGACCATGTCGTGACAAACCCCGTCGAATTCCGAAGGGTGGTCATGCAATGCCTGCAGTTCACTGCCGAAACCGATGCCATCGTCACTTTGGGCATGAAACCCAACCGCCCGGAGACGGGATACGGATACATTCAGGCCGACCTCTCTGCCAACAGCCTGCGCAATAAGGAAATATACAGGGTCGACACCTTCAGGGAGAAACCTGACCTGGAAACGGCCACGCGCTACATCAAGAACAAGAGTTTCTTCTGGAATGCTGGTATCTTCATCTGGAAAGTACATACTGTAGTCAATGCCTTCCGGGTGTATATGCCGGCCATGTCGAAGATATTTGAGGGATTGATGCCTTATTACGGCACACCGCAGGAGCAGGAACTCATCGACTTGCATTATCCCGACTGCGAGAGCATTTCCGTCGACTATGCCATCATGGAGAAGGCGGACGAAATCTTCGTATGCCCGTCCGATTTCGGGTGGAGCGACCTCGGCACTTGGGGCTCCCTGCTCATGCATTCGCAGAAGGACCTCTACGGAAATGCGGCGATAGGTCAGCACGTGTCTCTATTCGACTCCCACAATTGCATCATACACACGTCGCAGGAACGCAAGGTGGTGGTGCAAGGCCTCGATGGATATATCGTAGCGGAGAAAGATAACAAACTCCTCATCTGCAAACTGTCTGAGGAACAACGCATCAAACAGTTTGCCGATGAGGATTAAAGTGTATTTTTAGCGTATAATTTTCTTGCCGTTCACAATGTATACACCCTTGGGAAGGCGGTCGCTCTGCATCTTCACGCCGCTGAGGGTGTATACGTCTGTCTGACCCTCTTGCTTGTTTGCAAGTGCACGGATGCCGGTCAGGTCGTCGAAGGTGTATGATTCGGCGGCCATGTCGGCGGGTACGGAAAGGTAGGCCTCATGGGCTTCGCTCACAAAAGCGCTGCCGTCGGTTTCCTGTACGAAGAAACCAAGTCTTTCCACATCGCTTCCTCCGTTCTTCTGCCAGCACAGCTTGTAGTATTTGTATGTCACACCGGCATCGGGACCTGTGGTGAGGGCGGCCACGTCGGAGCCTTGCAGCACATTGGCGGCATCGGGAGTGCCGGAAGCATCCGTCTTGCGGAATGTGCACTTGGTGGGACTCGGTACGGCGAGCGTTCTCAACTGCGACAGGATTGCATCAAACTCCATACTGCTGTCGTCCATGTAGTCGGAGACGTTGAGCAGATGCTGCACAATCACGGCGGTGCCGCTGGGTATCACCTCGTCTGCCGCGTATGTTTTGCTCTTCTGTAAGGTTTCTTGGCCGTCGGAGCCGTTTAAGGCCATGGTGTAAACGCTCACGCCGTCGGGTGTCAACAGCGAGGTGTCACCGTAGTAGAGTGTGGCAGCACTGGGTATTTCAGGCAGGCGGCGCTGCAGTTCGGCCATACCGGGGACTTTCATTTCTACCGTCACATAGTCGTGTGCGATGGTCAGGTCACGGTCGTCGGTCACATTCATATGTGGGTCGAGGCCTTCCGGGTCATAGGGTGCCTTGTCTTCAAGAATGCTGTTGAGTATGTCTCTGCCTTCAGGCACTACCGAGAGTGGGAGAGACAAGTCGCTGTAGATGGAATTTTTCAGATTGGCATTGGCCGACCCCTCATTGCCCTCGGCATGGAGGATGAGGGCATTGGTCAGGGCGGTGCTCCACCTGTCCAGGAACAAAAAGAGGAAGGGGGCATAGCTGGGTGCGTACTCGATCACAGCCTGGGTGATGAGGTCTGAGGCCATCTGCTTGGTGGACGTCGTCAGGCGTTCCTTGGCATAGCTGCTGAAGTTGTCGATACCCTCAATCGCGGTCACGCTCTCCGTCCCGATATGAATGTCTTTTGTCGTGGGGTCGAAGGTCACTACGCGGTAGTCGCAGGGATAGGAGATGGGGCAGCCGTTGTTGACGTCGACAATGCTCGCGCTCATGTCGGCATTGTAGTCGCGGGCAATGTCAGCCACATGCACATGTCCGGTAAATACGATATGGGCACCGGCGGCAAGCAGCTTTTCCTTCACTTCTTCCCAGTTGGTCACAAGGGTAACTCCCATCAACGATTCTTCCTGATAGAAGTGGGGCTGCAGTTCGTGATGCATCATGACAATCACCTCATAACCGTCGTGGCGCGCCCATTTTATGCGGCGGCAGGCTTCTTCCACATCGCTCGGGTCCACACTGCCTGTGTGACTGTCCAACCCCACTACGATGAGTCCTTCTATGGGTTCCTGCCAATAGGAGAAGGTGGTGAATCCTGCCTGGGCGGCATCGTCGTGGTCGAAATAACCGATGCCGGCATACATCTCCTTGTAGCCTTCACTGTCAAGCACTTCGGCTTGCGTGGTCGTGGCTCCGTCGTAGTAGTTGGATGTGGAAGTGCCGAAGTCGTGGTCGCCGGGCACCACGAGTGTAGCGATGCCCTCCGACTGCCATTCTCTCAGCTGTGCAGTGACGTATTGGTGGCTCAATATCTCACCGTCTTTCGTCATGTCGCCGGAGATGAGCACCAAGTCGGGGCGGGCTGCTTTTATCTGCTCGCTAAGGACGTCGAACACTTCTTTGCTCTTGTCCACCATCTTGCGTTCGTTCTCCATGTATGCGTCCCACGCACTGCCTTTGTTTATAAGCAGTTCGGGGGCCATCACATGCAGGTCGCTCAATACATATATGGTCTTCTGGGCATATAGCGATGTACATGCCAATGCCAAGAGGGCGGTGAGCGACAGACGAATGTGGTACAATAGTCTCATTTTGTTCATAGAAAATATAATAAGTGGGTTAAAATTAGTGGTAATATAGTGGCTATGATTGTGGACGGAGGGGGTTGAGCGCCGATTTGTACCACTCGGCAAAATGGCGGATGCCTTCGTGAAGGGTCACGTGGGGCTTGTAGCCTATCTCCTGCTCCAAACGGGTGGTGTCGGCATTCGTCATGTACACGTCGCCGGCTTGCATCTCACGCATCACCTTGACGGCTTCCTGACCAATCGCCTGCTCAAGTTCTTCGATGAAATCCAGCAGTTTCACAGGGTGCGAACAGCCTATGTTATAAACCCTGAAGGCCACATCCTTGTTGTGCGCTGCGCCCACGGGAGGGTGGTCCAGACATTGCACAGAGCCAGTGGCTATGTCGTCGATATAGGTGAAGTCGCGTATCATGTCGCCGTGGTTGAACACCTGGATGGGCTTGCCCTCCATAATGGCGCGGGCAAAGAGCATCGGGGCCATGTCGGGACGGCCCCACGGTCCGTACACGGTGAAGAAACGGAGACCCGTGCAGGGTATGCCGTACAGCTTGCTGTAGCTGTGGGCCATCAGTTCGTTGCTCTTCTTGCTGGCAGCATAAAGGCTCACGGGCTGGTCGGTCTTGTCGTCCTCTGAGAAAGGTGCTTTCTCGTTCAGACCGTACACGCTGCTCGATGAGGCGAAAAGCAGATGACTCACAGGATGGCGGCGGCAGCATTCCAGTATGTGCAGGAAACCGGTGATGTTGCTCGTCAGGTAGGCGTAGGGGTTTTCTATGGAGTAGCGGACGCCGGCTTGGGCGGCAAGGTTTACCACACGCTCAAAATGTTCTGCCTCGAACAGGGCGTCAAGGTGGTCTTTGTCGTCAATGCCCATCCTGATAAAACGGTAGTTCGGCCACTGCGTGCTCGTCACCGTCTCGTGCCAGGTCAGTGCGCGTGAGTCAATGCCCGCTTCTTGCAGGCGGCCTAACTTCAGGCGTATGTCGTAGTAGTCGTTTATGTTGTCTATGCCCACCACTTCATCGCCTCGGGCGGCAAGCATTCCTGCTATCTTCGACCCAATGAAACCGGCTGCGCCTGTTACCAATATCTTCATATCCGAATAGT
>CAJONT010000336.1 GCA_905235975.1 uncultured Prevotella sp. | reverse complement strand
GTGTCCTTGGGCAGGAACTGCGAGAGGGGCACCTTCTCGGCGGTCTTCGTGAACTGCGGCACGATGTCGACCTTCTCCTTTTTCTCCTTGGAGAGTTGGTTTTCGATGTCGAAAGTGCGAATGGAGTCTACCTCATCGCCGAAGAAGTCGATGCGGAAAGGCAGTTCGCTGGTGAAGGAGAACACATCGACGATGCTGCCACGCTGTGCAAACTGTCCGGGTTCATATACATAGTCGCACTCCTGGAAACCCCACTCGCGCAGTTTCTCCAACAGCAGGTCGGTTTCCACCACATCGCCCACGGCGAGGCTCACCACCCTGTCTTGAAGGCGGTTCTTGTCCACCACGAGCTGACTCAGGGCTTCCGGGCAAGAGACGATGACGAAGGAGCCTACAGCCTGTGCGTCCTGCCCAATGCGGGCCAGACGCGCCAACACCTCGGTACGCGAGATTTCGTTGGCGGGGTCGTTCTGTCCGTACTTCACCGCCCTGCGGTAGGAAGAGGGATAGAAGAGAGCCCGCTCCTGGCCCAGTATCTGAAGGAGGTCGTTGTAGAAATAGCCTGCCTCCTCGGCATCCTGCATCACCACGAGCACCGGCCGGCTCAGTCTGGGTGTCACGGCAGACAGCATCAAGGGAGCCGATGAGGCCAAAAGTCCCTGCAGGAAGATGAGGCGGCACGTCTCATCCTCTATCATGGCAAGCAGCGCCTTGCCTTGGGCCGACGCTGCGTATATCTTGCTAATCTCGTTGATATTCAAGGGAGGGAAGATGTTTGGAATCGTTTAGTCTTGCGGGGTATCTTGGGGCTTGTCGTCTTTGGGCAGAGGCGGATATTTCCGGAACCACCCGTCGAAGCGGAGGCGTATGACACCTAAGAAAGCCTCTCCGAAAATGCCACCGCTCATCTTGCTCACCCCCTCGCGCCTGTTTACAAAGACCACGGGCACCTCGATGACGCGGAATCCGATGCGATAGGCGGTGAATTTCATCTCTATCTGGAAACCGTAGCCCTTGAAGCGAATCTTGTCGAGTTCGATGGTTTCGAGCACCCTGCGGCGGTAGCACTTGAATCCTGCCGTGGTATCGTGAATCTTGAATCCCGTCACCAAACGCACGTATTTGGATGCGAAATAGCTCATGAGCACCCGCCCGATGGGCCAGTTGACCACGTTGACACCACTCACATAGCGCGAGCCGATGGCCAGGTCGTAGCCCTGGTCGTGGCAGGCAGCATAAAGTCGCGGCAAGTCGTTGGGGTCGTGGCTGAAATCGGCATCCATTTCAAAGACATACTGGTAGTCGGATTGCAGTGCCCACTTGAAACCGGTGATATAGGCGGTGCCCAGTCCCTGTTTTCCTGCCCTTTCGATGATGAAGAGCCGGTCGCCGAACTCGGTATTGATGAGTCGGTGCACAATGGCAGCCGTGCCGTCGGGACTCCCGTCGTCGATAACAAGAATATGAAAACATTTCTCCAGGCTGAAGACAGCTCTTATGATTTTCTCAATGTTTTCCTTTTCGTTGTAAGTTGGGATAATTACCAAACTGTCGTTCTCACTCATCGCCCTCTAATTAGTCTTAGGCAAATTTTGTTTCGTTTAATAGATACTGCAAAGATAGTTTATTTTTTTGGTAATCAAGCAAAAAACGTATCAAAAAGTGCATTTACTGGTCAGGATTCTCTTGTAAACCTTGAAAATCGGGCTCTAAAGCCGACATTACGGCCTCGTAGCTCTCTTTCATGACGTAGGCGATATTCTCTTCACCCTTGCCGATGGGATAGATGGGCTTGTGGATGGTAAGACTGAGAGGATGCCGGCAGACAAAATGCCAGTCGCGCATGCGCGGCATTACCTGGAAGGAGCCGTTGATGGTGACGGGCACCACGGGCATCTGGAGCTCATCGGCCAGTGTGAAGGCTCCTTTCTTGAACTTGCCCATGTGACCGGTGAAGGTGCGTGCGCCTTCGGGGAAGACCACGAGCGAGACGCCGTCTTTCAGGATGCCGCGTGCCTTTTCATAGGACTCGCGAATGCGTTTCGGGCCGCGTTTGTCGAGGAACACCTGATTGGACGATACGCAAGCCCTACCCACGAAGGGTATCTTGCGCAGCTGATATTTCATCATCCAGCGGATGTTGTGACGCAGGCAACTGTAGATGAGAAAGATATCGAAGGCTCCCTGGTGGTTGGGCACGAAGACGTACGACTGGTTTTTGTCTAAGTGTTCATGTCCCTCCGACTTGGCGGGCAAGAAGAAGAGTGCCAACACCATGCGGCACCAATATTGAAGGGGCACAAATCCCCAATACTTACTGTCGCCCAGTGCACATCCCACCATGGTGAGCAGTGAGAAGAAGATGGTAATAAGTACCACGAGCGGCACGGCCACGAACAACTGGTAAATGCGGTATAATAACTTCATATTGTCGGATATTGAATGATTTCGTTTATTTGGTGCAGTGCAGTGTGAGCAGCACCACCTCGCCGGTGGCACCGAACCGGAAGGGGACGAGCCCTCCTAAGCCTCGCGTGACGAAGAGCGCCCTGTCGCCCTCATAGTAGAACCCCTCGCACTCGCCTATCAGGGCATAGGGTGAGAAAGGTCCCACTTTCACCTGTCCGCCGTGGGTGTGCCCGCTCAGCGTGAGCTGTGCGCTGCTCTGCGGGAGGATAGCCTTGCGCCATGCGTAGGGCTCGTGTTGCAGCATGAGCACAAAGCGGTCGGCAGCAACCCCCTTCAGTGTTTTCTCCACATTGCCCGTTTTGGGTGATCGCGTGTGTCCCAAGTCCTCCATCCCTGCCACCACGAGGGTGTCGCTGTCGCGTGCGATGTATCTGTGCTCGTTGTTTAGCAAGTCCCACCCCAAGCGCCGTATCTGCTTCCGCGTGGCATCCTCCGCCTGCTTCTTCCCCACAGAGAGGGTGTCGATGTAAACAGCATAGTCGTGGTTGCCCATGACCGCCATCACCCCGTCGGGGGCGCTCAGACGGGAGAGCGTGGCCCTAAAAGGCGTGATTTCCTCTGCCCGCACATTCTGCAGGTCGCCGGCGAAGAGAATGAGGTCGGCGCCCATGGCCATGATGCTGTCAACCGCCGCTTCAACCACTTTTCGGCCGCTCTCCGTGTCGTAACTGCCCAGATGGAGGTCGGAGAAGAGCGCCACTTTGTAGCCGTCGAAAGCCGGCGGCAACTGCGGCGAGGAGAACGACACGCGATTCACCTCTATCTTATAAAACCCGAAGGTAGCGCCATAGGCCACCATGGCCGCCACTGCAATGGAAAATGCCGTTGCCACCGCCAACGCCTTGCGTCCCGGTCGGCGTGTGGGTGCTGCGATGAATACAATCAGTGCGAAGAGCGCCTTTGGCACGATGAAGGTCCCCAAGATGAGGAGGTAGATGTATACCGGCCACGGATTGGGAGGTATGAAACCAGGTTTATGAGCGAGCCAGAGCGTATAGGCGAGGAGGGCCGCCGACACCAACCACCATGCCACCTTTGCCCATCGGTTCCACCGGCGGTGGAACAATACTTTGTAAAGATAGGCATCGGGTATCGCGATGAGCAACAGAAAGAATATCAAAATGCGTGCTATCATTTCAC
>CAJONT010000335.1 GCA_905235975.1 uncultured Prevotella sp. | reverse complement strand
TTCTGCGCCTCGCCACCCCAAAGGATATGCCACACTTCGGCGACCGGTATCTTCACCGACCCCACGACCAAGCTCACGCAGAAGAGCGCCACGATGAGCAGACAAAGGACTATGCAATATCCGACCGACCTGTTCATTCCTGCAAAGGTTTATAATACCGCAGACTGTCCAACTGCAAGTCGGGATGAAGCAGGATGATGTAATCGCGCAGGAGGAAGTCGGGGCGGAAAGACACCTCCTCAAAATAAGGTACCGTGAGTGTGTTCACATACCACACATTGCGTTGCCTGAAGGCCTTCATCTGCGGATACCCCCTATACTCCGCCTGCAGCATATCGTAGGTGAACCTTCCGGAAGTGCTGTTGTTGTTGAATATCCATACATCGGCATCCCCGGCCTTGTCGAGCACGGCCTCGAAAGGGAGCGCCACGCTGCCGGCGTGGGTGTCGTTGGAGAAAGCGTAGTCGCCCCGCGCATCGGAGATGAGCATACCCACACTGCTTTTCCCACCCGCCACATACCATGTGCTGCCCGTGAGTTTCTCGGTAATGATGGAACGTCGCACCTTGCTTTCGCGCGCTTTCGCCTCCCACTTGCGGTAGTTCTGTACGACCACCTCGAACAAGGAATCGGCCTCCGCCTCTTTTCCGAGAAGCAGCCCGTACACCTTCATCCATTCGGCACGAGCGAGAGCGGAACCCTCCATATATTCGGCACATTCAAAATAAGGAATGTCAATCTCTTCCACCTTGCCATAACCGCCGGAATTCTCGAAAGGCGACAGGAACATCAAGTCAGGCTTCAGGTCGATGATTTTTTCAATCAGCGGGTCCATCCCGTTGCCGCAATCCACGATTTTCCCCTCTGCCAGTCCCTGTTTCACCCACGGCACCTTGATATACTGCGTGTCGGCGGCACCCGCCACCCTGTCTTGGCAGCCAATCTGTCCGAAGAGGAAGCAATGTGGTGTGGCGAAGAGCACAGCCTTATTCACCGGCACTTTCACAAGAGTACCTTTCGGCAACGGCTCCGGCTGTTTCTCATCCCTTTTCACCAACACATAGCGGTGCAATACTTGTCCTTTGCGCCAGGGGTTGTCGATTGTGACGGTGGTATACTGCGGATATCTGACCACATGCAGCAGCCGCGCGTACTCCAGCCTTAGTGTGTCGCCATTGACATTCTGTGATGCCGACGTGCTGTTTCGGCAGGAGAGGCAGGCCATGCAGCAAGCCACAAGAAGAAGCATGCTTATATTTTTCATAGGTAAAGATTGATAGCGTTTGCAGCAGCAAGACTTTACGCCTTCAACTGTCATGTCATTTGTCCAGAGAAGAGAAGATAGAATTGTTGGAAATGTATTCAGGCACTATCTGCTTCATTTTTTCCACAATCTTCATGTCGTCGTATGTCTGGGCAATCTCCAAGAGTTCGTCGATTTGGCGAGAAGCATCCTCAAAGTCATAATCTCTCACCTTGGCAATCCTTATCTTGCTGTGGAAGCTGGGTAAGGTGTTCTCGTCATTGGCCAACAACTCCTCATAGAGTTTTTCGCCCGGTCTCAACCCAGAGTATTCGATTTTCACGTTTTTGGCACCACTGAGTTGAATCATCTTTCTTGCCAGGTCGGCTATGCGAACCGGTTTTCCCATGTCGAAGATAAAGATTTCACCCCCTTTGCCCTGCGTACCGGCCTCGAGCACAAGTTTGCAGGCTTCCGGTATAAGCATAAAATAACGTATGATATTGGGGTGTGTCACTGTCAATGGACCGCCATTTTCAATTTGTTGTTTGAAAAGTGGAATCACAGAGCCATTAGAGCCGAGCACATTGCCGAACCTTGTGGTGACAAAGCATGTGCAACCCTCCACCTTTTTATCTTTTATCGCCTTGTCGAGGCTTTGCACATAAATTTCGCAGATACGCTTCGAACAACCCATTACATTGGTGGGGTTCACGGCCTTGTCGGTAGAGAGCATGACAAACTTCCTTACCCTGTATTTCACGCTCAAGTCGGCTATCACCTTGGTGCCGAGCACATTGTTCATGATGCTCATGCTGGGATTTTCCTCCATCATAGGCACGTGCTTATAGGCAGCAGCATGGAAGACATATTCCGGCCGGTAGGTCTTGAAGACATGCTCCATACGCTTTTGGTTCACGATAGAGCCCACCAGCGTGATGCATTTTATCTTAGGCCAATCGGTTTTCATCATCAGCATTATATCGTGCTGAGGAGTCTCGGCAGAGTCGATAAGAATCAGGTGTGAAGGATAGAAAGAACAGATGAGCCTGAGCAGTTCGCTTCCGATGGAACCCGCCGACCCCGTCACAAGGATACGTTTCCCGGAAAGCATGTCGGCCACAGAATCCATGTTCAATTCTATTTTGTCACGAGGCAGCAAATCTTCAATATTCACCTTTCTTAAACTTTGAAGGACATCCCCGCTGTTTGCATCCCATTCCTTTGATTCAGGTGTAATATATATTTTTATATCTTTCTCTAAAAGCAGGTTCTGTAAGAACTCATCGTTACGGAAAGCCTCATGCTGCAGAGGAGACACAAGAATGGCATCAATGTGCATTTTTTCAATCACATCCTCAAGATGTTCATCCACATTGTACACGCGCATTCCCAGCAGGATCTTGCCATGGAAAGTAGAATCGTGGGAAAGGAAACCTTTTATCTGAAACTTCGCGTTCTTCTGGTTTCGAATATTCTTGGCAAGTCCCACGCCCCCATCTTTCACGCCATAGATAAGCGTACGCATTCCGTTTTCAGAATAGGCCAAGTCGTAAATTGATTTTACAATGACCCTCCAGAACCACATCATAATAGTGGCGAAGCCATACATCAGGAAGATGTGCCTGCCTCTAATTGGAGCAAAAAGGCGCATCCCCATCGTTTGTTTGAACTCAATATTGAGGTAATTCATGGGATAGTGTATGGCCAAGGCGATGACAAGTCCTGTCAGCATGGCCAAAGCCACTCTTTGCAGGTCGACAAACGATGAGTATCTTATGACCCCCATGTAGGTCTTGAAAATCTTGAATCCCACGACAGCTGGCAGCATATACACGAGCACGCCCTTTGACACCTCCGAAAGATATTCCAATGCGTTTATATAGTAATACCAATAAACGAGCACGCCCGCGATATAGCAAATCAGTATATCGATAAAGAGGATGACCCAATAGGGTAAAGCATCCTTTGTGAAATACCAGTTGAAAAGTCTATCAGTAAAATTTTTCTTCATTTTATCTCCTGAGAATTCCGTATGCAGAAATACTAAACTCCCCACACGAAATTCATCTTCAGTGGTGATAAAGTATTAGTCAAGCAAATCAGCCGCAAATTTACGGAAAAACAAATGAAATGCCAAAATTATTCAACATTAATTTCTCCTGTACGCATAAATACTATTCATAATCATCGATTACAGCATTCATGAAATCCATCATCGGCTTTGCCACCTGCATGATATCAGCCATCCGTTCGAGCCATTCCTCACCCTCATAGAAATCATCCGGCACGATATGCCAGCAGCAATAGTCCTTCATTCTCAGATAAGCGATATGCCTGTAATCTTTTGGGAAGCCCGACGGACAAGTTTTCAGCATCTCAATGCCGAAACCCTTGTCGCTGTCGGCCATCTGAATACCCGGCTCACCGAAGAGGCTCAGGAATTGAGGATTCTGCACACAGCGCAGCCACTCATCCTCATTGGCCATAATCTCGTTGCGACATGCAGTAAGGATTTGCGTGGGCAGCCAATAGTTGCCACAAGCCACCATGCAATTGCCGGGTTCCAGGTGTATGTAATATCCCCCGTGCATGGCCTTCTTGCCATGCGCACAGATATAGGCCCCAAAATGGCGCTTATAGGGCGACTTGTCGGATGAGAAGCGTGTGTCACGGTAGAAGCGGTAAGTGACATCCTTTGCTGTGAGATGCGCCACGGAAGGGTCGAACTCCGCTATCCGTGCAATGGCTTGGTTGACGCCCCTACAAAACTCGGCCCATGCCGCATCGTATTCTGTCTTATGGGCATGAAACCATTCACGGTTGTTGTGGCGAGCCACCTGACGTAGGAATCGGTATATCAGTTGCGTATTCATCGTTGTATGACGTTATTTGTTTTCAGGAATTTCTTCCCTTCGGGGCAAAAGCCGGAGAAGGGACACTGGCTGCAGTGAGGCGCACGACTGGTACACACATAACGGCCGTGGAGGATGAGCCAATGATGCGCCTCGGCCACATAAGCCTCGGGGATATGCGCCATGAGTTCCATCTCCACCTTCAAGGGGGTGTTGGCCTTCGCCGACACGAGTCCCAACCGGTGGCTCACCCTGAACACATGGGTATCGACTGCCATCGCAGCCTTTCCGAAAGCCACCGCCTGCACCACATTGGCCGTTTTCCGCCCCACTCCCGGCAGTCGCACCAGACTATCCGCATCGGAGGGCACCTCACCCTGGAAGTCCCTGCACAGCATACGAGCCATCTCCACCAAATGTTTGGCCTTGGAATTGGGATAGGAAACACTCTTCACATATTCCAGTATCTCGAACTCCTCAGCCTCCGCCATCGCCTTTGCATCGGGATATCGTTCAAAGAGCGGCGGTGTCACCATGTTCACCCTTTTGTCGGTACACTGCGCGCTGAGCATGGTGGCCACGAGCAGCTGGAAGGGCGTGGTGTAGTGCAATTCGGTGGTTACCTCGGGCATCTCCTGCCGGAAGTATTCTATCAGGTATTGGTATCGTTCTTTTCTCGTCATTGTATCGTGAGCCTGTTTGTTTTGCAAAAATAGGAAATTAAACACAGACCATGAAAATTTTCAGAGAAAAAGAGCAAGATGGATACGTAAAATGCACAAAAAAAAATGCCAACCCGTGGCATTTTTTTGTGCATTCTGAAACAACCTTTCTAAATACAACGTTAACTAACCTAATAATAAACCTAAAAAACTACTGATAACAAACTCTAATAACTACTTTAACCAACTTACATCAAGCCTTTGCATGTATTATATACAAAACGAAATCCATTGTGGAAATTCTTTGTTGCTGCAAATTTAGTCAATTCACCTTGAGTATTTCTGTTTATTTGTTCAGATTATCAAGTCAATTGTTCAATGCGTCCCATAGCAACTAATTTCTGAACAAAAACGAAAATAAGAGGCAAAAAGTGGACAATTTGCAAAATCGCATGCATTATATCCTAATACAAGGAGTCAAACAAGGCCTTAAATACAAAAATGTGTTGCAATTGTTATATTAAACAAATATACTTGTTTTGAGAATAATCCTACTCAAATGTTAGAGGCCATATCCTTAATTTTGTACCGCAATTATATTGCGCCTAAATCGTGTGCACAGCACAAAATTGTCAACCTAAAAAAATTTTTATGAAAAAAAGAACTTTACTTATCACTATGCTGGCAGCGCTGACTTCCATGTCGACATTTGCTCAGCAGAACGTTACGGTAGACAACAGCCGCGGTGAGATCAACCCCATCGTGAAGCGTTACGGCACCAACGTGCCTGCCTCTACCGATTATGCCCAATTCAAGGCACATGCCGAGGATCTGAAGGCTCTTGGCATACGTTACGTACGTCTTTCAGCCGGTTGGGGTCAGGAAGGCACAGGTCTCTACGACAACAAGCAGGTATCCGTGAGCGGCGATGCCGTGACCGTAGATTTCTCGCGCGTGGACGAACTTGTAGACCTCATCACCGCAGCAGGTGCTCAGACCGCCTTTGTGCTCCGTACTCCCCAAGACTTCGGCGCACTGAATTCTGCTCCTTCAGGCACCGCTTGGTACAACCTGAACAAGCAATTTGCTGCCCACTGGACCGCCCGCGGTCTTGTACGCCCCACTTATGAGATTATGGAGAACATCGACAACGACTCCTACTTCAACGGCAATGCCGAGGCCTATTATCAGACCTACATCAATGCTGCCAAGGGTATCTTCGACGGTGAGAACCACTCTCACATCAAGACGAATGTATATCCCGCCGGTATCGACGGTGCCATGCCCGGAAGCAAGCTCGACATCTTCAAGAACTACATCAAGGGTGGCGACGGCCATGCCGACGAGCGTTCAGACCGCATGCAGGCACTCGGTGCCAATGCAGCAGGCATCGACGACCTTATCAACCGCTACAAGACCTTCGACGAGACCCGTAATGCCGGTCACGACTGGACTTTCACCTGGGAGACTGTGATTCAGGAGTTCAACGCTGCCGACAAGAAGACTGCCGCCTCTGTTGACAACAACGCCGTTATCCAGCTGTTGCAGTCGGTTCGCGAGACCTTCTTCTACAACGACGTGACCCGCATCTACATGAGCCAGTTCCTCGATGGTCAGGACGGCACCAAGGGCCTTATCGATGCCAACGGCAACAAGACCCAGCTGTACTATGCCCTCCAGCTCCTGAACCAGATGCCCGCCGACCGCAAGGTCCTCACCGGCGCAAGCGATCCTCTTTGGGGCTTTGCCTCCAGCGATGCCACCCGTGCCGCCATCGTGCTGTGGAACGAGAGTGCCACCAATGCTCAGAGTGCCAACATCAACCTGAACAGTCTGCCTTTCGCCTCCGGCTCTGTGAAACTGTATCGCATTGACGCTACCAACTCCGCCAATGGAACTCTGAACGTGGAGTCGCTTGGCAACCTGAGCGGCAACTCTTTCAGCAAGAGCGTGGAAGTAGCTCCTAAGGGTGCTGTCTACATCATCATCGACAACAGCGCCGATGTGACCACCTATGCACCTGTCGGCGGTTACCTTACCGACCACCACATGTACTGGTTCAAGTTTACTGAGGGCTGGGCAAGCCACTCCTTCGATCCTCAGACCATGACCATCTACCTGCTCGACCGCAACGACTATCCCGACTTCGGCGGTGACGACAAGGGCGACTGGGGTGTGACCCACACTGCCATCGAGCTTGCCAACGCTCCTGAGGTGCTGAACGTGAAGATGGACAAGATAGGAAGCACCAACTACAAGGACGTGAACAGTGCCCTGTACTTCCGTCTTGACTACGAGCGTGAGTTCTACGATGAGGACGAAGACGAGCGCCTTGTATACTATGGCAACAGCACCGTGTTCTATGACGAGCTTTACGATCCCGACCATGGCTCAGTGCCCGATTCCTATCCCAATGGTCTGAAAGAGAACCAGGCTATCAAGGTGAACCTGTATGAGGCTAATGGTGTGAACGTGACCCTCGCCGACTATGCTCCGCGCGACTGGACCGGCAACATCCGCGTGATTGCCTATCTCCAGAACCCGGGTGCCCACAACACCGGTCTGCAGGTGAAGATGCAGCTTCGCGATCCGTCGAAGACCATCAGCGCCGGCATCGAAGAGCTTGCAACCAGCAAGACATCTGTTGCCTCCGAGGCTGTTTACAACCTTCAGGGTCAGCGTGTAAGCGCCAACACCAAGGGTCTTGTCATCAAGAACGGCAAGAAGTACTTCAACAAATAAAATTGTTCAACCCGACAGCAATGCCCTATGTCGTATAGGGCATTGCTGCTTTTTCTTCGCTAATTCATTTCTTTAAACGAACAACAATGAAACTGCATCAGATAGTCATATCCATACTGTCGCTAATGCTTGCGACGAGTGTATCTGCCCAGATCAGCATTGGCGGGCAGGTGACCGACAAACAATCGGGAGAGCCACTTCCTGGCGTGACCGTAAAAGTGAAAGGCACGGGCACAGGCACCGTGACCGACATTGACGGCAACTACTCCCTCAGTCTGCCCACCCAGCACCGTGTCACCCTGGCATACAGCATGATGGGCTACGCTACGAAAGAGTTACAAGTGACGTCAGGCACCAAGCGCCAAGACGTGGTGCTTGAAGAAGACATACTGGGTCTTGACGAACTGGTCATCATTGGTTACGGATCAGTGAAGAAACGCGACCTTACAGGAGCCGTGAGCGTGGCCAATGCCGATGAGATGAAGAAGCTCACAGCCACCAGTGTGTCGCAAGCCCTTCAGGGCCAGGTGCCCGGCCTCCAGGTGAAGGCCACCGGCGCCCCGGGCGAGACAGGCCGTATCTTCATCCGTGGTATCAGCAGCCTTTACTCCGACACCAATCCTCTATTTGTGATTGACGGACTGCCCACGAGCGACACCCGCGACTTCAACCCCGACGACATTGAGTCGGTACAGGTATTGAAAGATGCCTCTGCCGCAGCCATCTACGGTTCGCGTGCAGCCAACGGTGTGATTATCATCACCACCAAGCGCGGCAAGGAAGGCAAGACCAAGATAGACTTCTCGGCCAAGTACGGTTCACAGAAGGCCGCCAAGACATTCGACCTCATGGACGGTCCCGAGTGGCTTGCCCTTCAGGAAGAGAAATATGCCAATGCCGGCCGCTCATCCGAATTCAACATTATAGACCCCACGGTAAACACCAACTGGGGAGATCAGATTTTCCAGACCGGTTATTCAGAAGAATACAATGTGAGTGCCTCCGGCGGCACCTCGACGACGAACTTCATGGTATCCGGCAACTACATGCGCAACGACGGTATTGTGAAAGGTTCCGACTTTGAACGTATCTCCACCCGCATCAACGGCGGCATCACGAAAGGCCGTCTCAAGATTGAAGAATCAGCCCTTCTGTCCACCTCTCTGAGTCATGACATGGCCGGTTCGCCTCTTACCAACTATCTCCGCATGCCCCCGCTCATGCCCCTCTACGATGCCGACGGCAATTATGCCATGGGCGGTGAGAACGGTGCCAACACCAACTCGGTGAACCCCGTTGCCGAGCGCAACCTGCAGCACAACAAGAACCGTTCCTACCGTGTGCAAGGCAGCATCAACGGAGAATTCCGCATTTTTGACTGGTTAAAATACCAGCTGAACGCCGGTTTGGAGTTCAACTCCAACATTGGCAGCCAAGCCACCGAATACGGCCGTTTCAGTGCCAATGATGTGCGTCAGTCACGTTACAATGAAGACCGCAACCACTACCTGCAGACCCTTATTGAGAACCTTCTTGTGTTCAACAAGGAGTTCGGCCTTCACAGTGTGAACGCCGTGGCCGGTTACACCGAGCAGCGTGTAAAGAGCACCTCTGCCGGCGGATTCGCCTACGACATCCTGCAGGACAACAGCGGCAAGTACTACTGGTCGCTGGGCAATGGCGACCCACAGCAGCAAGGTCTGCGTGAGAGTTCCAACCCCACCGCCCTCCGTTCCTTCCTCGGCCGTATCATCTACAGCTACAACAACACCTACTTCCTTACTGCCAGTATCCGTCGCGACGGTTCCAGCCGTTTCAAGAAAGAGAACCATTACGGTAACTTCCCCTCCATCTCCGGAGCCTGGCGCATAAGCGAAGAGAAATTCTTCGACCCCGTTCGCAACGTAGTCAACCTGCTGAAACTGAAGCTGAGCTATGGTGTGCTCGGCAACGAAGCCATCGGTAATTTCCGTTTCAGCCAATATCTGAACAATTTCATTCCCTACACCTTCGGTCGCTCAGAGAACTTCGTGTTCGGTACGATGCCGACGCTGGTGGTAGACACCTCACTCAAATGGGAAGAGAAGAAGACCACAAACATCGGTTTGGAAATGGCGTTCCTAAACAATGCCCTTACGGTTGAGGCCGACTACTTTATCAACCGTTCAGAAGACCTTCTGGCCCAGGTGCCCATTCCCATGTACATGGGTTCATGGCAGACGGTGTTCGACAACGGCCATACCGTGTGGCGCAATGCCGGTACCGTGGAGAACCGCGGTATCGAGGTGAGCCTCGGCTACAAAGACTACAATCATCCCTTCAAGTACGACATGAAGCTCAACCTCACCCACATCAAGAACAAGGTGAAAGCGCTTGGCGGCGACAATGCCCCGATATACGGTTCGAACACGAAGACCGAAGTGGGCCGCAGCCTGGGTGAGTTCTTCGTGCTGAAGACCGACGGCATCTATCAGGTAGAGGACATCGACCCCGACACCAATCCCCTTGTCTTCGGCGACCTCCCCAAAGCCGGCGACCAGCGTTACATGGACTTGTTCGGTCGTGATGCAGACGGTAACCTTGTGGAAGGTGCCGACGGCAACATCAACGACGACGACCGTACCTATGTGGGTTCGCCCTGGCCCAAGTTGGAGTTCAGCTACACATTCAATGCTTCGTTCCACGACTTCGACTTCTCCATGTACTGGGTGGGCGCTTTAGACAAGACCGTGTTCAACAGTCCGAAGACCTGGCTCTACAATATCGGCGACAACGGCAACTATGCAGCCGGCTACACTGGCTGGACAGAAGAGAACCGTTCGCAGACCACCCCGCGCGTATATGCCGATGCCACACTTCGCGGCAACACCACACGCTTCATCGAGGATGTGTCGTTTGCACGTCTGAAGAGCATACAGTTGGGCTATAATATCCCCAAGAGTCTTCTGCAGAAGGCTAAGATTGAGAACTGCCGTATCTACCTGAATGCAGAGAACCTGCTCACCATTACGGGTTATGACGGTTTGGATCCCGACTTCTCTGGCGGCGGCGTGTTCGACCTTGGTGTCGACACCAACAGCTATCCATGCGTACGCACCCTCGGATGCGGTATTCAGGTTACATTCTAAGCGGAAATAGAAATAACAACCAAAAGGCAATAAAGATTATGAAAAGATTAATATATGTCCTTGCGCTTGTAGGTATACTCACCTCCTGTGACGACGACTTCATCAATATCAGCAATCCCAACCAGCAGACAAGCGACGAGTTCTTCCAGACGGAGAAAGACATGGACGAGGCTCACATAGCCTGCTACGGTACCCTTTACCTTGAAGGAATCTACGGTCAGTGGTACGACCTGGTGTTTGAGATGCGTGCCGACCTGTGCTACAACGAGAGTGCATGGCGCGACTACGCCAACTTCTCCAAGTTCCAGTATCCCAGCACCAACTGGGAGTGCATCAGCTACTGCTGGAACCATTATTACGAAGGCCTTAACATTCTGAACAAGTTTCTTGCCCACATCGACGACGAGTCCATCGCCATGGATGCCGACAAGCGCCGCGAGTACAAGGGCGAAGTGTCTTTCCTCCGTGCGCTCTACTACTTCAACCTCTATCACCTCTATGGTCCCAACCTCCTTCTCCTTACGGAGCCGTTGGAAGAAGTGGTGTTCCCCGAGAGTTCGACCGAAGATGCCATCTGGGCACAGATATTTGCCGACTTGGACGTAGCGCTGAAAGCCAACCTGCCAGACAAGCGTGACGATGCCGAACTGGGTCGCATCACGCGCGGTGCCGTGCTCGCCATGATAGGCAAGGCCCACATGCAGCGCCACGAGTGGCAAGCAGCCGCCGACACCTTCAAGCAGATTATAGACAGCAAGGTGTACAGTCTTGTAGACAACTACATGGACAACTTCGACCTGGACCACGAGTTCAACTCCGAGTCGGTGTTTGAAGTGGCCTTCACAGACGCCACCAAAGGCACGTGGACTGAGTTTGGTTCATCGCAGTCGCCCTCGACCACTCAGCGTGCCCGCTATTTCGCCCCGCGCGAAGTGGGCGGCCACAGCGATGCCCAGCCCAACTACTTCTATCTCCAGGAGTTTGTGAACAACAGTCCCATCAACTACGGCACCCGTACATCCGACAACAAGGTGGACTCCCGCCGCAGGGCTTGCATCCTCTACTATCCCACCCAGGTGCTCTA
>CAJONT010000334.1 GCA_905235975.1 uncultured Prevotella sp. | reverse complement strand
TGACATAAAAAAACTCCGCAACGGATTCAAATCCGTTGCGGAGTAAATCTATCTGACTCGCTCATCCGGGGAACGTGGATTCTGAACTCACTTTAGTACAGTGAATAGTAGTTGTCCTTAGCCCAGAACAGCTTGGTGTAGTAGCCGGTCGTCTCAGAGTAGTTGATCTTGATGGCTGCCTCGTAGTTGTCCTTGTTGTAGGAAACCTCGTCGTTCGGGTAGGGCAGACGATGCGGAGGAGTGGGATAGTCGTTCTGCTGGGTGTCACGAGCGAACTTCACGGTGGGGAAGCCGGTGCGGCGCACCACGTTCCAAGCCTCAAGCTCGTTCATGTAGCCGAAGTTCAACCACAGCTGGGTAGCGATTACGCGCTGTGAGGCATCCCAAATCTTCTCGGCATAGGCTACGAAATCTTCGTTGGTGGGCACTTCCAGTGCACGGAATCCATGGTAGCTGTCGTTGCCGGCCTTGTAGAGCGAAGAGGTGGTCTTCATGTTCCAGTAGTACTCGTTGGAGAGGGCTACACCATTGATGAAGTTGGTCTTGGCAGTGGCAGCATTGGCGGTCACACCGTAGCCCATCAGATAAGCCTCGGCCTTGCTCAGTGCCACCTCAGCAGCATTGATCCAGATACCGTTCAGGTTGGCATTGCCCTGATAGGTTGCCCAGCCTGCGAAGGCGATGGAGTCGATGTAGCAGTAGTAGTTGGCATGGAGGTCCTTGTCTCTTTCTAAGTACTCCTTGTTCTTGTCATCGGCAATCTTGCTGATCTGAGCGTCGGTGAGGGCGTTGTTGTAAGCCACATACTCGCCGTCGGGGTTGCAGTCATAGATAGCGGGCAGACGGGGGTCGGTGTTGGCATCGGGTATACCGTTGGCAGGCACGTTCATGGCATCGAGCATGGCCTGTGAGCCGGAACCTTCCGAACGGCCGGCGAGGGCCTGAGCAATGCTCTTGCCGTAGTTGAAGGTGTCGGTCTGTGTGTCACCGTTCACACCCATGTTCTGCTCGTTGGTCTCGATGAGCGGATACTTGGCGGGGTTGTTCAGAATCTCGGCGATGGCGCTGCGGGCCTCGTTGGTAAGGTCGCCGTTGGTGGCCAGGTGGAGGGCGATGCGCAGACGGAGAGAGTTCACATAGCGCTGCCAGAGGTCCACACTGCCTTTGGCGGTGGTGAGGTCCTGAGTGGCAAGACCGGTGTTCTTCACGTTGCCGGCGGCGAAGAAGTCGCCAGCTTCCTTCAGGTCGGCCAGTATCTGACGGTATACAGCCACGTCGTCGTCATAGCTGATGTCGGCCTTGGCTCTTGCATAGTCACCGTCAATCCACAGGGTGCCGGCGCCAGAGTAGGGAGCGTCGCCCCAGATGGAGAGCACTTCGTGCATCTGTGCCTGCATCACGCTGCGTCCTAAGATGAGGAAGATCTTGTTGCTCTCCTTCTGTCCGTCGGGCAGGTCGTTGTAAGTCTTCTCCAGCACACGGTACTGGGTGAGCATGTTATAGAAGTCCTGCCAGCGGGTGTTGAAATAGCCTTCACTGGCACCACGGAAACGGCCTCGGCTGTTGGGGTTGCCAATCACACCTGAGAAAGTGCCGGAGGTAGTCGACTGCGTGTAATAGCGGAAATAGATGGGGTTCATCCATGTATTGCCGGCATTGAGTACGCCGGTGAATACTTGGGGAACGCTCACTGTCGAAGTCTTGGACGGATCAGCATACTTCTCATCGTAGTCTGAGTCGGAGCAAGAAGCAAGCGTCATAAGTCCCACCGCAGCAAATGCCATATAAAATATCTTTTTCATATTCTTGTTCTTGTTATGGTGATTTTATCAACTTATTACTGTATGTTTATTGACTCGTTCACTTCCGATTATTTCTGGATGGTTACGATAGCAATACGGTTAGCATGGTTGGTGTCGGCACCCTTGGCGATGGTGCGCACCACTTTCACACCTCTCTTCTCAAGATACTTGGCCACTGCATCGGCACGGCGCTCTGACAGAGCCTTGTTGGCCTCGGCGTTGCCTTCAGGTGATGCGTAAGCTACAATCTCAACGGTAGAGTTGGCGGGGATGCCGTCAAGTTCTGCGGTGTTGTTGAGTTCTGCAGAGTTTACACTGAAAGTAGCCACGTAAGTGTTCTGTACGAGGGTGGTGTTCTCCTTAACAACTTCAACAGGTTTCTCAACTACTCTCTCCACAATCTTCTCTACGTACTGCGGTTCGATAGGAGCAACGGCGGGAGCGCTCTTCTTCTTGGAGCCTCCACCGAAGGTGGCACGCAGCGACACACCGAAGGTGCGGGCACTGGCGGTAGAACCACCCACCTGAGCCTGGTATACCCAGTTGGTACCGTCGGTAGTCTCAGCGTCGAACAGCTTCAGACTGCGATAGATGTAGAACGGGTTACGGGCAAATGCCGAAATGGTGAGGTTCTGGCAACCGAATCTCTGGGAGAAGCTGCGCGGGAGCATGTAAGCGAGGCTTATCTCACGGCACTTCACATAGGTGTTCTTCTGAATAGCCTCTTCGTAGCTCTGGGTGGAGCTGGTACCCCAACCATACTGCATGTCGTTGACACCGAACTGGGTCACCACCACGTCGTTGGGGGTGCCGTCGGCTTTCACACCGGGCTGAATCACACCGTTGTCCCATACATAGCTGTTGCCCACTTTCGTCTGGCCGCGCTTGTATCCGTCGGGAGCGCTGATTACGTGGATAGAGGAGATGTTGTCGATGCTCTGCACACCGTCCACTTCGTCGCAGTAGTAGTAGATACCGCCGCTGGCACCGTCACGTGCACCTACAGCATCCTTGATGATACCAGTGTCCATGTAGTACTGCCAAGGCTGGTTGATCACAGAACCGCCGATGCGATAGTCGAACGAGGTGTCGAGGGTGAAGTTCTTCCAGCTGAGGCTGGCACCGAAACCACCCACCACCTTAGGCATGGCGTTGCCCACCTTGCGGCGCTTCGAGGTGTCGGTCACATAGTAACCGTCCTGAACCAGCTTGCCAAGGTCTTCCTGGATGGTAAGGGTCTTGTTCTCCAACACTTTGTCGAGTTCAGGACCGGTCGACATCAGCGAACCGTCGCTCATGCGATACAGGTGCTTGTGCACATAGGAGTAGAAATCACCCATAGGCTCGCCCACGTGCGACTCGATGGTAGCGGCACCGTTGTCGAAGGAGGCATGCGAAAGAACGTCAAGTCCGTCGGCCAGTTCCTTCACTTCGTTCTTGTTCCAGGCAAGGTTGGCACGGAGTTCCAGACGCCAGGTCCTGTTCTCGATGGGAGCACCATAGGCGGCTACCTCAATACCCTTGTTCTTCAGGTCACCAATGTTCATCCACATGCTGCGACCACCCATGGCCGAAGCGGCTGTGGTCTGGAGCAGCTGGTCTTTGATGTCATTGCTATAGTAAGTGAATTCGAAGCCGAGGCGGTTCTTTGCGAACTTGCTCTCGAAACCGACTTCAAACTCTCTCTTCTCCTCAGGTTTCAGGCTCTCATTGCCTACACTTGTGGAAATGTAGTTGTACACGATGTCGCCGTCGTGCTTCAGGGTACCCTGGCTGAAGGCGTTGTTGGCGAAGTACACACCGGGGTCGTTACCCACGATACCGTAGCTCACGCGCACCTTGCCGTAGTCGTACCAAGAGGGGCGGCTGCCTTTCAGCATCTCGGTGAAGATGATGCTGCCGCTCACAGAGGGATACCAGAACGAGTTGTTGCCGTTCTTCAGTGTCGAGGTCTTCTCGTTGCGGATCGTTCCTTCAATGTATGCCCAGTTGTCGAAACCATAAGAGGCGGTCAGGAAGGCACCGGTACGCAGCAGGTGGCTCTCGCTCGAGCTGGCGTTCTTTGTGCCCACAGAGGCATTCAGGTTGAACCAGTTCTCCTGGCTCAGACCCTGGCTTGTGCTCACACCAGAGAGATAGTAGGTCTCTTGACGGGCATTGTAACCAAGGTTGGCCTGCACGTTGTGCTTCTTGGCGAAGATTTTGTCGAAGGTCAGCATCACGTCACCGTACACGATGTCATACTGGCTGTTGTTCAGGCTGTAGCTGTCGCTGTATGTGCCGTTGGTAGAGAAGATGTGTGCGTTCTCGGCAGGGTTCTTGTTCTCCTGACGGTCGGAGGTGAGGTCGGTAGCCACGCGGCCACTCAGGGTCAGACCGGAAACAATCTCCCAAGTGGGGTTCACGCTGGCGATGAAGCGGTTGTGGTTCTCTTCCTGAGTCTTGGCAAGGATCTGCCAGAAATACTCGCTGATCAGAGAGGTTGAACCCATCGGGGTGTACAGGAACTGCTCGTTGGGCGTAAGGGTGTTGGCGGTACCGCCGTTGCCTGCATAGACGCTGTTCTGGTAGCCTAAGCTGGTCACGGTGTGCTCGCGGATGTACTTCACATCGGTGAAAGCACCGAACATACCTGAGTAGTTCTGCACGATACGGGTGATACGGTACGGGCGGTTCTTGATATACTGGTTCAGATAGGTGGCACTATAGTTCAACTTCACGTTGTTGGTGATGTTCAGCGTACCCGTGAGGCTGAAGTTGTGCTTGTGGTTGTTCGAGTTGTACTGCATGGCCTCCACATTGTTGTAGGTGTAGGAGAAGCGGAGGTTGTTGCGCTCGGTGCTGTTGGTCACCGACACATTGTAGTTCTGGTTGAAACCGGTGCGGAACAGCTCATCCCACTGGTTGCCGCCGATGGGCTCGTAAGCACGCTGTGTGCCGTCGAAGTAGGTCACTGTCTTGCTCGAGTCGAAACGGGGACCGTATGAGTAGTAGGTCTCACGGACTGGAGTGGTGATGGAATTGCCGTTACGGTCTACACGGGTGTTGCGGAAACCGCTCAGCACGTCCGGGTCGGCGTTGTCGCCAAATGCCCAGTTGTCATAACCGGGACCGAAGTCGGTCTGCATGTCGGGCATGTAGGCAAGCTTATCCCAGCTGAGGTTTGCGGAGAACTCCACTTGAGTACCGCCGCCGTTGGAACCTTTCTTGGTGGTAATCATCACCACACCGTTGTTACCCTCAGAACCGTAGAGGGCGGAGGCAGCAGCACCCTTCAGGATGGAGATGCTCTCGATGTCCTCGGGGTTGATGTCCACCAGACCGTTCGAGCGGATGCGCTGGTTGGTCCAGTAGCCTTCGTTGTTCGTGTTGCCGTTGCGGATGGGCACACCGTCCATCACGATGAGGGGCTGTGTGTTACCGGAGATAGAGGTGAGACCACGCACCGTCATGGAGACGGCGGTCATGTTGCCACCAGGAGCTGCGTTCACACGCACACCGGCTGCCTTACCGTAGAGGGCGGAGGCAAAGTTGGGGGCACCAGTCTTCACGAGTTCCTCGGCTTTCACCTGGCTCACGGCGTAACCCACCTTACGGGCATCTTTCTTGATACCGAGGGCGGTCACCACCACTTCGCTAAGACCCTGCACGTCTTCTTCCAGAACGATGTGCAGATTACTGCCAGCCTGCACGGTCTTCGAGGCAAAGCCGATGTAGCTTACCTCCACCTGGCCGTTGGCAGGACATTTAAGGAGAAATTCTCCGTCTACATTGGTCACAGTGCCCGCCTTAGTGCCTGCAGCTTTCACTGTCGCACCAATCACGGGGTCACCGTACTGGTCTACTACGGTGCCTTTCACAGAAATGTCCTGTGCATAGACTCCCACGCTAAAGAGCATGAAAAGCATCGACCATAGAACTCTGCTCAAGAGTCCTCTTGCATTCTTTTGGTTTTCCATTGCTTTTTAATTTTAGGATTCGTTAATGTTAACAGATGAATAAATATTGGTTTGTCGTTTTTCTTAAAATTAGTCCTTGAAGGTTAAAATCTCTTCAAAAGTAAGCATTTTTTTTAAAGATTTGGCAAAATTAGTTAAGAAACGTTCTGTATTAAACATTTTTTAACTTAATATATCATTCTTTTCTTACAGTATGTTATAAAAAAGCATCATTTTCCTGTTATTAGCATTTCTTCTGCCTTCTTCCGTGCGGGCTTGCCTGTCGGGGTGGTCGGCAGGTGGTCGATGTGTTGGTAGTGGCGGGGCCGCCAATAGGGTGGGAGAGCCTCACGGCATATATTTTCCACCCCTTTCAGGTCGTTGTCTTCGGTCAGCAGGGCCACCGCCTCGCCCAACCGTTCGTCTTTCCGTTTGCTCACCATGAAGGGGGAGCGGAGCAGGGGTTTCAGCACCCTCTCCACCTCTTCGGCCTGTATCTTGATGCCGCCGGAGCAGATTACGTTGTCTTTACGGCCCAGCACCCTGAAGCGTCGGCCGTCGGGGGCGGTCTCCACGATGTCGTGCGTCACCACGGGCCCCT